>CAWUXN010000347.1:0-3006 GCA_963926415.1 uncultured Loktanella sp. | reverse complement strand
AACCCTTATCTGGTGCTTGCCAGCATTCTGGGCGGGGCCATGCTGGGAATTGAAGGCGCGTGGGAGCCGACGAAAGCGTTGATCGGCGACGCTTATGCGCAGGAAAAAGAGCTTGCTCACTTGCCGCTTGACTGGGCGACGGCGATTCAGGCATTCAAAAACGGTGCGCATATTCAGTCGATTTATGCCCCGCGCTTGCAGCGCATGCTGGTGGATTGCAAACGGCAGGAACAGCTTCGCTTTAACCGCCATGTGACCGAATTTGAATACGATACCTATCTGGAGACGGTGTGATGCAAAATCACCCTTACGCCGGCACCGGCGCCCATACGACCAGCTATTACGCGGCCTCTGCCAACCCAACGCCGGACCGGCCTGTGCTGCAGGGCGATATTCAGGCTGACATCTGCGTCGTTGGTGCGGGCTATTCTGGCCTGTCAACAGCGCTGCATCTTGCGGAAAAGGGCTATTCCGTCGTTGTGATCGAAGGCGTGCGCGTCGGCTGGGGTGCCTCTGGCCGCAACGGCGGGCAGGTGGTGAACGGGCTGAATGCGTCACTGCAAACGATCGAGCGGCGTTATGGCAAGGATACCGCAACATTTGTTGCGGGGATCGTGCAAGAAGGCGGAGAGATTATCCGCCAACGCGTCGAAAAATACGATATCCAGTGCGATTTGAAGCCGAACAACGTCTTTGTCGGCCTGACCGATGCCCACATGAAAGAGCTGGAAGCGCGGCAACAGCTGTGGCGCGGCTATGGCATCGACAATCAGGAAATGCTAGACCGTAATCAGTTGCGAAAGCACGTAAAATCAGACCTTTACGCCGGCGGTTTGATTGATCGGACCGGCGGTCACATGCATCCGCTGAACCTTGCCCTTGGCGAAGCGGCGGCGATCGAAAGCCTTGGCGGCAAGATCTACGAGATGTCGCCGATCATCTCCGCCAATACCGAGGCCGCACAGCCGATGGTCAAGACGGCGCAAGGCTCGGTTACCTGCAAGACACTGGTGCTGTGCGGTAACGCCTATCTGGGCCATGCCGTGCCCGATCTGGAACCGCGCGTAATGCCCGTGTCCACGCAGGTCATGGCTACCGAACCGCTCGACCCTGATCTGGCGGCAGAGCTGATGCCCGGCGATGATTGCATCGAGGATATCCGCTATATCCTTGATTACTACAGGTTGTCTGCTGACAAGCGAATGCTGTTTGGCGGCGGCACGGTCTATGGCGGTGCCGATCCTGCGGATATCGAAGCGAAGCTGCGTCGCAACATGGACAAGGTCTTTCCTGCGCTAAAGGGCGTCAAGATCGACTATGCGTGGTCCGGGAATTTTGCGCTGTCGTTCAGCCGCGTGCCGCAGATGGGTCGTTTGGGCAAGAATACCTATTATGCTCACGGCTATTCCGGTCACGGCGTCACGGGATCGCACCTTTTCGGCCGCATCCTGAGCGAGGCTATCGACGGCGACCTGTCGCGGTTTGACGTCTTTGCCGGGCTGAAGTGGTATCCGTTCCCCGGCGGGCGTGCGCTGCGCGTACCTTATTCCGTCATGGGCAGCTGGTATTACGGCCTGCGCGACAAGCTAGGCCTGTAAGCTCACCTGCTGTTTTGCACAAATCGTCTGACGGACGGGGGCTCTCTGTTCCTCAGGCGGTTTCATCCTACCACTTTTATGATAGGGATACGCGGCGCAGTGTAGCCGTTCATGACCGCGTTTCCTCGGCATTCATGTCCGGGAATTTTCACGCCGATGGCTAACTGTGGCTGCACTACGGCTATGGCATCTACGCGTATCGTATGCTCCATCTGCAGTCACGCTGCCAATCTGCTGATCGCGGGGCATCAGGTACGATGCGCGTTTTCATGCGTTGAAAGCGGGTCATACCTAGCAATACCTAAGTGTCTTTGGCTGGAGCGCTGGCGATTTGCTTATATTTTGGGCGATTTGCACCAGGCAGCCATTATCGTCTTGTTTCAGTTACACGACAGGCAGAAACGAGTTGACTCAGAGGGCGGTCATGTTGAACCAATAGGTAATTGGTTCCAATTTTTCGCAAGGTCGCCTCCCCTGTCTCAGCTTCCCTCCCTTCTGTCACTGCGCGACTTCAGCCTGAAATTCAAAGGTCAGCCGGCCTGTGTCGTCGAAAATGTTGACCTGACCGTAGCGTCGGGAGAGATCCTGTGCATCGTCGGTGAATCGGGCTGCGGCAAAAGCGTGACGGCTATGGCGCTTATGGGGTTACTGCCGCCCGACGCGGCCAAAATCCTAAGCGGTACGATGTCTTTTAACGGTAAAACCATCGATATGACCCGCGAACGTATCCCCGCAAGCATGCGGGGGGGGGACATGGCGATGATCTTTCAAGAGCCAATGACGTCGCTTAACCCGGCCTTTCGGATCGGTGATCAGATCGCTGAAGCGGTGCAGCAACACAAGGGCTGCACCCGCGCTGAAGGGCGTGCGCGCGCGCTTGAAATGCTGCGCCGTGTCGGTCTGCCGTCGCCCGAGCAACGGCTTGATCAGTATCCGCACCAATTATCCGGTGGTCAGCGTCAGCGCATTATGATCGCCATGGCCTTAGCCAATGATCCGAAGCTTCTGATCGCTGACGAGCCTACAACTGCCCTTGATGTTACGATCCAAGCCCAAATTCTGGAACTGATCCGCGATCTGCAGCGCGATACCGGTATGGGCACGATCATGATCACCCATGACTTGGGCGTGGTCGCCGAAATTGCCGATACGGTCGTGGTAATGTATGGTGGGCAGATGGTCGAACGCGGGCCGATGGCTGAAGTCTTCGAAGACCCGCAGCACCCTTACACAATCGGCCTAATGGCATCCGTCCCGCGCTTGTCGGGCCCCCGCGCACGGCTGACCACGATCGAAGGCACCGTGCCGTCCATCGAGGCAATGCCTGAAGGCTGCCGTTTCCGGACGCGCTGCGCCTTCGCCGCGCCGATCTGTGCGACGCGCCCCCAGCTTGTCGCCGTCACCAACG
>CAWUXN010000346.1:0-12178 GCA_963926415.1 uncultured Loktanella sp. | reverse complement strand
GGGTCTGGGTCACGCTGGGCGCAGTAATCGCGCAGACCGTCCGCTTTATGCTGCAAAAACAGCTGCGCGGCGCGACCCTTTCCACGGCTGGCGCGACGTTTGCCCGTTTCATCTATTCCGCGCCCCTCGTGGCTGCGTTGGCCTTTGGTTATGCGCAGGTGACGGGGCAGGGCACCAGCGTGCCGCACCGCTTCTGGGCCTTTGCCATCGCTGGCGGCTTCACGCAAATTCTGGCGACCATGTGCGTCGTCGCCCTGCTCACGCAGCGCAACTTTGCCGTCGGCCTGACCTTTATGAAGACCGAGGTGCTGATGGCCGCGCTGCTCAGCATCGTGCTGCTGGGCGAACACTTGCCCCCCTTGGCATGGGCTGCGCTGGTGCTGGGCTTGCCGGGGATCATGCTGCTGTCTGATGCACCGGCTGCCGTGGGCGCGTGGTATCGCCGCATTCTGAACCGGGGCAGCGGGCTTGGCCTGGCGTCTGGCGTTCTGTTTGCGATTTCCAGTGTCGGCTATCGCGGGGCGTCCACATCCCTGCTGGGCGGCGATGCGTTCTTTCGCGCGATCCTGACGCTGGCCTTTGTTACGGCCTTCCAGGTCACCATCATGACCTTCTGGCTGATCTGGAGAGAGCCAGGACAGATCACCCGCGTCCTGCGGGCATGGCGCATTGCCGGGCTGGTCGGGATCACCAGCATGGCCGGATCGACCTGCTGGTTTGTCGCCTTCACCTTGCAGACCGTTGCACTAGTCAAAGGCGTCGGCCAGATCGAGCTGGCGCTATCGCTGCTGGTGGGCTGGCTGGTGTTTGGCGAACGCGTCACGCGGCGCGAATGGCAGGGGCTGATGTTGTTGACGGTTAGCGTCGTCCTGTTGGTTCTGGCAGATTAAAGCAGCCGCTTGCCTGCCAGCCGTGTCACCAGATGCGCCTCGTCATCGTTGCGAAAGAACGGCACGGACAGTGGGGCGGTCGGATCGGCAAGATGCGCGACCAGCTCTGCCAGCACGACTTCGGTAATGAAAGGCAGATCAAAGGTCCGTGCCTGCGCCAGCGGCACCCATTGCAGGACCGACAGCTCGTCCTCGGCCCGCGTGAAATCGTCGGGGTCCGTGGTCAGGTCATCCGCTTCGGCCAGAAAGAAGCGGGCGTCGAACCGGCGGGGGCGCCCCTGCGGTGTGATCGCCCGAAAGAAATAGCGCAGACGAGCGGCGTCCGGCACATGTCCCGTCGCAGCATAGCCGCGCCAGCCCTGCGGCGCATTGGGCCACTGACCGGGCGCGCCAATGATCTGGCCGGTTTCTTCCCACAATTCTCTGATTGCGGCGGCTGCAAGTGCGGCAGGGGGCAACAGGCTGTCCGCTTTAAGGGACGCGACCTGATCGGCGGGCAGGCCCCGCACGGGCACATGCTGATCCACCGGATCCACGGCCCCCCCCGGAAAGACGAACTTGCTGGGCATGAACGCTGCCGATGCACCGCGCTGCCCCATCAGCACGGAAGGAGTATCCCCGCGCCGCAGCACGATGATCGTGGCGGCGTCGCGAATAGCGGATTTATCAGTTTGAGTTGCCAAAGCCATGCATCCGGTTAGCCCACTGAATTGCCACTACCACACCCTTGAGCCGTGGCAGCAAGAATAACGAGAGTGCCACCGTCCCAACGGTAAAGATCGTAGCAAGCAGCAAGGGGTCAGGGCGGAATTCGACAAAGCTGAAGATCAGGATCGGGGCCAGCAGGTGCCCTACGATCAGGATCGTCAGATAGGCGGGGCCATCGTCGGCCCGGTGGCCGGACAGGTTTTCCTGGCAGACGGGGCAGCGATCCACGACCTTCAGAAACCCGGTGAACATGTGACCCTCGCCGCAGTTTGGACAGCGACGGCAAAAACCGTGCCACATAGCATTTTTCGAATTGCGCTCTGTGGCGGCGTGCTGCGTATCGGTGTTGGGCATGGTTGCTCCTTCGCAGTCTCAGTTGCACCTAATAGGCGCAAATTGGAAGGGGCGTGGCCCCCTTTGTGTCCAATGGTCGCGGCCCCGTTCAGAAAAATCATATGATGTGCGACAGAATTTTGAACGCACCGCGTATTACCTGCATCGACGGCCAAACAGGGCTGTCGGTTCTTTTTGGACACACAAAGACGGTGCACATGAATAGGACTTTGATGATGGCCCTGTTGGCCAGTCTGACACTGACTGGTGTCGCACAGGCCCAGGCGGCTTATACGCCCGGTGCGGAAACGACTCCACCTGAAGGTCGCCCCGACCGGCCCGAACGCCCTGACTTTGCCACGCTGGAGGCTGATGATAATGGCGCACTGACGCTGGAAAAAGTGCAGTCCCCGGGCGCAGCACGCTTCGCCGCGGCTGACACGAACGGCGACGGCGGCCTGTCCGCAGGCGATCGGGCCGCACAGGCTGATCAGCGCCGGGCCGAGCGCACCGCCAAGATGATCGTACAGCGCGACAGCAACGGCTATGGCCTGCTGCAAGCCGAAGAGATGGGCCCAAAAGGCGATCTTATGGAGAAGATGTTCCACTGCATGGACGTCAACGACGACGGCACCATCGACGCGGACGAACTTGAAGCTGCCGCTGACCGGATGGACCACGGTGGCCTAAACGGTCACGGCGACCATGATGGCAAGGGCTGCAAGCAGCGCGGCTAAATTGAACGGCACGGCCGGGGTGGTGCATCGCCCCTGGCCGTTGCTACCCGTATTGCGGACGGCCTAGAATATGCGGGATATGATCGACTTGCCAAGTGACGTGGACCAAATTCCGGACCCTGCCTTGTCGGTGGCTTATGCTAATGACGATCCTGCGGTTGCGCGTGATCTGTCGTCGAGGCTGCTGCCCAGTGTGATGGGCCAAGCCGAGCGGATGTTGCCGGACCGAGCCGAAGCAGAGGACGTCGCACAAGAAGCGATGATGCGCCTGTGGCGAAATCCTCTACATCATATTTTGAAGCCAGCATCTTGTCTCGCAGGACGATACGGTTTGTCGAAACGATATCGATGATCAATATTTTGCCGGACATCTTGCAATCCTTATCTGACGGTTTCACCATCGCCCTATCAACTTGACGATGATTAATTAAAAAAGTGTTCACCCTAGCGAAGGATCGCGCATGACACCCGAAAATGCAGAGGTCCTGGCGCTTCAGGCGCTGGGCCATGTGGCCGCCGACGAAGAACTCTCAGGCGCGTTCATGGGCACCAGCGGTTTGTCGCCCGACGACATGCGCCGAGGGGTGACAGATCCGGCATTTCTGGCCTCGGTTCTGGATTTTTTGACCCAGCGCGACGACTGGGTCATGGCTTTCTGCGATGCGTGCGCGCTTCCCTATGACGCCCCGCTGCAAGCGCGCTATGCCTTGCCGGGCGCAGAGCAGATCCATTGGACGTGACTTTGAGTCCCGCAAAGCCCGGAGGAACGATCAGCGGGCTGATCTTTGATAAGGACGGCACGCTGTTCGACTTCAACGCGACCTGGGGCGTGGTCGTGCGCGCACTTCTGGTGGCAGAGGCGGGGGGCGATCCGGCGCTTTTGGCACTGTTGGCCAAGGCGCTGGGCTATGATTTGATGCAAAACCGATTTCATCCCGGCAGCGTGGTCATTGCAGAGACGACCTTTGTTGTGGCCAAGGTGATTGCAGGCCTGACGGGGCAGACCGATCTGCAGGCCCTGACGGACCGCATGAACGACATCTCGGCCGGTGCGCTGCAATGGCCTGCGGCTGATCTGCCCGTCCTGATGGCACAATTGCGTGCGCAGGGGCTGATACTTGGTGTTGTCACCAATGATGCGGAGGGCCCTGCGATGCGCCATCTGGAAGATGCCTTGATCGTGGACGAGATGGCCTTTGTCGCAGGATATGATAGCGGTTTCGGGGCCAAACCTGCGCCGGGGCAATTGCTGGCCTTTTGCCAGGCGACCGGGCTTTCCCCTGCGAATTGTGCCATGATCGGGGATAGTGCGCATGATCTTGAGGCGGGGCAGGCGGCGGGCATGTTCTGTATCGGCGTGTTGACGGGTCCGGCTTCTCGGGCTGATTTGACGCCGCAGGCTGACGTGGTGCTGGACAGTATCGCAGACCTGCCGGGTTGGTTGGCGGCGCGGGGGTAGGATGCGCCGCAAACACAGGGTTGTGATAGCGGGAAACTAATTTCGCCAAGCTCTCGTTTCTAAGACATCGCAGGCCACAACGGGCTGCCCTGTTTAGAAAGAGTAACCCATGTCGATGAAGAACAAAGTGATGACCGCCGCCGCAGTGTTCGCCCTGTCCACCGGTGCCGCCTTTGCCGAATCCCACATGAGCGAAGCCGGAAACGCCATGGTTGGCGGCGCAGAGATGCTACCCGACATGACCATCGTGCAGAACGCCTCTAACGCCGAAAACCTGACCACGCTGGTTGCTGCCGTGCAGGCCGCAGGTCTGGTCGACACGCTGTCCGGCGAAGGCCCGTTCACCGTTTTCGCACCGACCAACGACGCATTCGCCAAACTGGACCAAGATCAGGTTGCCGAGCTGCTGAAGCCGGAAAATCAAGCCGCACTGGCGGAGATTTTAGCCTGCCATGTTGTTTCTGCCAATGCGAACTCTGATGCGATCTTCGGCATGATCGACAACGATGGCGGCATGCATCAGGTGACTACCGTTGGTGGCTGCGTTTTGGACGTGAAGCGCGTTGACAACGGTGACAGCCAAGATCTGATCACAATCACGGACGAGCGTGGGCAGGTTGCGACTGTCACGCAGGCCGACGTGCTCCAGTCGAACGGCGTCGTGCACGTCATCGACACGGTGATGCTGCCTGCTGAATAAACGGCCCGACGTCTTCGCCCTAGGGCGGGCCTGACTAGGAGCCCCCCGTGCATAGTGCGCGGGGGGCTTTCCTTCGTTTGGCCCAGATTTCGTGATTCTGGCAATGGGCGGACCTTTGCTGGTGGAGGGGCACGATGCGGTGAAGCTGATGATGGACAGTGGATTTGGCACCCAAATCGCGATATCTTGAATATAACGGCGCTAAAAATGCGCGAACAGGTAGTTATCCCCATAAACCGTCTTTACAGGGCCACGCCCTGACCGCACCATATGTCGTAGGGGATATACGAGAACCATACCGTCACTAGAGCAGTGACATATTGCTTGGGACCGCACTTTGAACCTGGCACATGAGCGTGAGGCAACGGCGATGGCATTGACAGAACAGTATTTCGATAATGAAGAACTTCATCCCATCGATCTGGTAGAGTCGCTGGCCGAGCACCACTCTTGGGAGTTTGACCGCCTTGCGGACAACCAGATTGCGATGGCAATCGAAGGACAGTGGCGCACCTATGCGATTACCCTGTCTTGGTCCGACCGGGACGAGACGCTGCGCCTGATCTGCACCTTCGAGATGGAGCCGCCAGCGCACCGCACGCAGGCCCTGTATGAGGCGCTGAATACGATCAACGATGACAGCTGGGCCGGTACCTTTACCTGGTGGCGAGAGCAAAAGATGATGGTTTATCGCTATGGTCTGGTGCTGGCAGGCGAGCAAGTTGCAAGCCCCGAGCAGATCGACACGATGATCCATACGGCTGTCAGCAGCTGCGAGCGGTATTACCCCGCGCTGCAAATGGTTACTTGGGCCGAACGCACCCCGGCCGAAGCTATCCGCATCGCTATCGGTGAGGTTTACGGTCGCGCCTGAGGGATTGCGCCGCGCTGATGCGTGTCGCTACACCGAGCGGCTGCGCCCTTCCGATCCAAGCGGGTCCCATCCACCGCACCCCCAAGGTATTTCCGACCAGAAGAAGCCAGTGATCCGCGTTGTATCACGCGGGCAAGCTGCTTAGTCTGGGGGGGAATAAGGGAAATTGCGATGAGCATGGATGACGTAGCTCGCCGGGGGCTGGTGCTGCTTGGCTGTGGCAAGATGGGTTCCGCCCTGCTTGATGGCTGGTTGAAAGGCGGATTGCCAGCCGCATCCGTCTGGGTCATTGATCCCGCGCCTAGCGACTGGCTGCAGGGAACGGGGGTTCATATTAACGCAGACGTGCCTGCGGATCCTGCCGTGGCGTTGGTTGCCGTCAAGCCGCAGATGATGGGTGATGCGTTGCCGTCGATGCAGGCGCTGGGCGGGGGGGGGACGTTGTTCGTATCTGTTGCTGCCGGCACGCCGCTGGCGCGGTTCGAGACGGCGTTTGGTCATGAAACTCCGATAGTCCGAACCATGCCCAACACGCCTGCGGCGATCGGTCGTGGTATTTCAGCGCTGATAGGTAATGCTGCGGCAACTGAGGCGCATGTAAGCCTTGCCGAGGCGTTGATGGGGGCCGTGGGGCAAACCGTGCGGCTGGAAAACGAGGGGCAGATGGATGCTGTCACTGCCGTCAGCGGATCGGGTCCAGCCTATGTCTTTCATCTGATCGAGAGTTTGGCCGCTGCCGGTGTGGCGCAGGGTCTGGCCCCTGATTTGGCGATGGCATTGGCCAAGGCGACCGTTGGCGGGGCCGGGCAGTTGGCAGTGGATAGCGCAGAGGGTCCGGCACAGCTGCGGCGCAATGTCACCAGCCCGAACGGGACGACTCAGGCCGCGCTAGAGGTGTTGATGAATGAGGACACGGGACTGCCGATGTTGATGGCGCGGGCCGTTGCTGCGGCGGCAGAGCGTAGCAAGGAACTGGCCCGTGGCTGAAATCACCTTCGACGACTTTGCAAAGGTCGATATTCGCGTCGGCCGCGTCACGCAGGCCGAAGCCTATCCCGAAGCGCACAAGCCTGCGATCAAGCTGTGGATCGACTTTGGCCCGGACATTGGCACCCGCAAGACCAGCGCGCAGCTGACCGTACACTACACGCCAGAGACGCTGGTCGGGCGCATGGTTTGCGCCGTTGTCAACTTTCCGCCGCGCCAGATCGGTAAGTTTATGTCAGAGGTGCTGGTGCTTGGCATGCCTGATGCTCAGGGGGCGGTCGTATTGGTTGCGCCAGACCGGAATGTGCTTTTGGGAGGGCGTTTGCATTGAAGAAACTTCTGCTGACACGGGCATTCCCCGCAGCGACGATCGCAGCGGGGCAGGCCCGGTTTGATGTCACTGTTCAGGATCGCATGGACGGTTTGAGCGTCGAAGAGGCCGCCGCTGCGCTGCAAGAGTATGACGCGATCCTGTGCACGCTGGGTGACAGCTTTAGCGACATGGCCTTCGCAGTGCCGCACAAATGCTGCGGGATGATTGGCAGCTTTGGCGTGGGCTTTAATCACATCGACATTGCGGCAGCAAAGGCCGCCGGCATCCATGTGTCGAACACGCCCGATGTCGTCACCGATGCGACGGCCGATATTGCGGTTACTCTGATCCTTATGGCCAGTCGCCGCGTGGGCGAGGGGGAGCGGCTGGTCCGATCCGGTCAGTGGACGGGCTGGCACCCGACGCAGATGCTGGGCACGCATGTGACGGGCAAACGGCTTGGGATCATCGGCATGGGCCGGATCGGTCAGGCTGTCGCGCGGCGCGCGCACTTTGGCTTTGATATGAAGGTGATCTATTTCAACCGCTCACCCAAGGATGTCGATTTTCCGGCCCGCCAAGTCGAAGATTTGCACAGTCTGATGAGCCAAGCGGACATTGTCGTCGTGACGGTGCCGGGGGGCGGTAGGAATGCGCATTTGATCGATGCAGATGCGCTGGCGCAGTTGGACGATGGGGCCGTCTTTGTGAACGTCGCGCGAGGCGACGTCGTGGATCAGGCCGCCTTGATAGCAGAGCTGCAATCGGGCCGCATTCGCGCCGGGCTGGACGTCTATGATGGAGAGCCAGCAGTGCCGGCCAGCCTGAAGGTGCTGGAAAATGTCGTACTGCTGCCGCACCTTGGCACTGCCGCACTAGAAGTGCGCGAGGCGATGGGGCAGATGGCGTTGGATAATATCATCGCTTGGGATGAAGGCCGTCCGCTGCCACAAGGGCTTTGGACCGCCTGATACGTCAGCGGGCCAGCATCCGGCGCAGCACGGACCGGTCGCCCGCGATGAACTGGTGATAAAACGCGCCCGCGATGTGCAGGCCGATCAGGACCTTGCTGGTCACAGCGTGCGCGGCACCCACCGTTTCTGACGGGATGAACCATGCCGCAGCCCCAGCGACCGGCATGGCAATCAGGATGGCATAGAACAGCCAGTGGCTTACCCTGCTTAGCGTTTGGAAAAGGCGGGGTCCGTCCGGCGCGGGCGGGATCTGTGTTGTCAGGCGTAGGCCCAGCCGCCAGATCATCAAAAGCCCGATAACGATGCCCAGAATGGCGTGAACGATCGCCCCGGTGGACCAGCCTGCTCCAATCTCGATATGCTCGAACTTGGCGTCAAACGTCGCCTCCATCGCGCCGGCAAGAAAAATCTGAACGGCGACAAGAGCCGTGATCAGCCAATGCAGCAGCATGTGGGGGGCGGTGTACTTCGTAGCTGACATCGAACCCTCTGACGACGCGAAACTGCGCGGTTTTCAAAGGTCTTAACGTCAGATCAGCCAGTCGGGTTCCACGTCTTCCATGGCAGCGCGCCAATGCCTGCGACAAAGCGAGACATAACGGTCGTTGCCGCCCACCTGCACCTGATCGCCCGCCCGCACGACTTTGCCCGACGCGTCCTTACGCACCACCATCGTCGCCTTGCGACCGCAATGGCAGATCGTGCGCACCTCTCTCATGTCGTCGGCCAGCGCGAGCAGGGTGGCAGAGCCGGGAAATAGCTCTCCCTGAAAATCGACGCGCAGGCCAAAGCACATGATGGGCACGTTCAGGTCATCGACCGCGCGGGCCAACTGCCAGACCTGTGCGGGTTCCAGAAACTGCGCCTCGTCAATGAAAACGCAGGCGCAGGGGCCCTGGGCCATGCGGCGTTCCAGCAGGGCGAATAAGTTATCGCCGGGCGCGAAGGTTTCGGCCGCCTGACCGATGCCGATGCGGCTGGCGATGCGGCCTTGCCCGGCGCGCGTGTCCAGCTGCGCCGTAAGCAGAAAGGTCTGCATCCCGCGTTCGACATAGTTGTGACTGGCCTGAAGAAGCACGGTCGATTTGCCCGCGTTCATGGTCGAGTAATTGAAATAGAGCTTTGCCATAGGTGCCCTGATACTCGCCCAGCACATTCGGACGCAAGACGATGTTGCCTGACAAAAGGTCATGACATTCACGAACTTGGCCTCATTTTAGTACCTCTAAGGAACTCAGATGACGCGTTTTCAGACCTACCTCAAGCGGCACACAGAAGCATTGGTCAAGGACGTGGGCATCACGGCGGCGTGCGAGCTGACGGGAAAGTTAAAGGCGACGCTGGGGCGCTATTATTCCGAGGATGCTGAACACATTGGCCGCTTTATGCCCGTGGACGCCTTGGCGGCGCTGGAAGCGGCAGCAAGTCATCCGCATGTGACAGCCGCGCCGGCGGAACTGCGCGGGGCGACGTTTTCGCTGGATCAGAACGACGACAATGCGTCGGGCAACGTCAATTCCGGTGTCGTGCAGCTAAGCCAGCGGGTCGCGTAGCTGATGGCAGAATATCACGAAAGCATTCAGGACGGTAAGATTGGCGCGAACGATGCGAGCCACCTGTTGGCAGAGACGACGCAACTGCAAAAAATGCTACTGCGCATGAAGCTGCATCTGGAAACTGACGCCCCCTACTGACGCCGCCCCGCGGGCTGGCGTCAGGCCTTTTCGACAACGACTGATCCGACAGAATAGCCCGCGCCGAACGAGCAGATGATGCCCAGATCGCCCGCGCTTAGATCGTCAGAGTTCTGCGCAAAGGCGATGATCGACCCGGCAGACGACGTGTTGGCGTAGTCTTGCAGAATATTCGGCTGCTCGCCGGCTAGGGGATCGCGGCCCAATACTTTTTTCCCGATGTAATCGTTCATCGCCTTGTTGGCTTGATGCAGCCAGAGGCGCTTCAGGTTGCCTGCCGTGATGCCCTCATCCGTCATGTGCTCGGCTATGTGCTGGCTGACCAGCGGCAGCACCTCTTTGAAGACCTTGCGCCCGTTCTGCATGAACTGCATGTCGCGGCGGTCTTCCATCTGGTCCCGCGCCATGCGCATGAAACCTGCGTTGTTGCGGATGTTATTGCTGAACACCGTGGCACAGCGTGTCGAGCGGACGATAAAATGCTCGCCCTTTGCATCTTCTGTCCGTTGCAAAACCGTCGCCGTAGCCACGTCGCCAAAGATGAAATGACAGTCCCGGTCGCGCCAATCGAGATGCGCACTGGTGATTTCGGGGTTTACGACAACGGCGGTGCGTACGCTGCCAGTACGGATCATGTCGGCTGCGGTCTGGATGCCAAAGGTGGCGGACGAACATGCGACGTTCATGTCAAAGGCAAAACCGCCCGCGCCGATCAGCTGCTGAATTTCGACGGCCACGGCGGGGTAGGCGCGTTCGACGTTGGATGCGGCACAGATCACCAGATCGACCTGATCGCCGGTGATGCCAGCCTGCGCCAGCGCCGTGTTGATGGCCTCGACGCCGATTTCAGCCATCAGGCTGGGTTCATCATCGCTGCGGGCGCGTAGGTGGGGGTACATGCGGTTGGGGTCAAGCACGCCAGTCTTTTCGATCACATGGCGCTGTTCGATCCCCGATCCAGCCACGATGAAATCAACCGATGAATGGGCCTTGGCCGGCAGATTACCTGCGGTAATCGCCGCGGCATGCTTTGCGTTATACTTGTCCGCATAGGCGTTGAATGCCGCCACAAGCTCTGCGTTGGTGATGATCTCGGCAGGGGTAAAGACCCCGGTCCCGGTGATGGCTGCGCGATACATGTAGCTTCCCTTTAATCCTGAAAATAGTGACGGTTCGGGCGGGAGAAGTCCATCGTTGCCGCGCTCTGTGCAGTTGCGGCACTTTACAGCTCTGCCCGTTTCAAGGCAGCTTACGGGTATAACTTTGAGAAGGAATTTACCGTTGGCACAATGGTATTATGCGAACGACGGAAGTGACACCGGACCGATTGAGAAAGAGGATTTTGTCGCTCTGGTCCGGGCAGGTACCGTGGGGCCGGATACGCTGGTCTGGACCAATACGCTCGAAAACTGGGAACCGGCGCACCGCCATGTTGAAGGTGTCGCCGCACTGCACCCCGATTTACCGGTGCAACCGGCAATGGCCGCAACACATGCCGGACAGGGCGCGCGCGATTACCGTCGCCAGTCCGGACTGGGCGATGCATTTAAGCATTTTTTCAACCGATATGTGCAGTTTAGCGGGCGCAGCAACCGGGGCGAGTTTTGGTTTTGGCAGCTGGACAACATCCTGATCAGCCTTGCCCTTGGCGTTATTGATGCTGTGATCTTTGGCACAAACAGTGCCGGAATCCTTGGCGGACTATGGGCGCTGGCGACGTTTATCCCATCCTTAGCGCTGAGTGCGCGTCGGCTGCATGATATCGATAAATCCGGCTGGTGGCTCTTGCTGTTCATTATTCCGATCGTCGGGTGGATCATCCTGCTGGTCTGGTATTGCCTGGAACCGGATCCAGAGTCCAATCGCTTTGGCTGAACCCTCAGGTACCGCGCAACACGCAATAGAGGACGTAGCCCGAGATACGCGCCACCTCGACCCCACCGGTGTCGATCGCAACGATGCCAAGGTTTTCCATGTCCGCCGGACAGGCACTTAGGTCGGCAGAATCGTCAAAGTATTCCACCGTCGACGCGGTTTCAAATGTAAGTCGACACTGGTCACCCTCGGCGCGGTAGCCGTTTGGTGAAAGGGTCAGGCTGAAGGGCGGTGGCGGGGCAGCGCAGGCGGCCAGAAGTGACGAGGCCAGCATGTGTTTCATGGCAAACTTCCATGCAGAATGGTAGCAAGCCTAGCAAAATTTTCGGCAAAAGTCGCGGGCCCGTCGCCGGACCCGCTTGGTTCAGCCCTGCAGCGAGCGTACGTCGATTTCGCCGCTGGCCCGTTCCTGCATCGCCATCACGGCAGCCTGCGCGGCTGCGGCGGTGGTGAAGTAGGGGATCTTGTCGTTCAGCGCGACAGAGCGGATATCGCGGCTGTCTTCAACGGCTTGCGACCCTTCGGTCGTGTTCAGGACCAGCGCGATATGCCCGTCCTTCAGGCGGTCGACGATGGTCAAGCCGCCCTCGTAGATCTTGTTCACGATCTCGCAGGGGATGTCGTGGGACTGCAA
>CAWUXN010000345.1:0-5855 GCA_963926415.1 uncultured Loktanella sp. | reverse complement strand
TACGACATGAAAGAGCTGATCCACAAGCTTGCAGATGAGGGTGATTTTTACGAAATTCAGGCCGACTTTGCCAAGAACATCCTTACCGGTTTTATCCGGCTGGAAGGGTCCACCGTGGGCGTCGTGGCAAACCAGCCGATGGTGCTGGCGGGGTGTTTGGATATCGACAGTTCCCGCAAGGCGGCGCGCTTTGTGCGGTTCTGCGACGCGTTCGAGATTCCGATCCTGACGCTGGTTGACGTGCCGGGGTTTCTACCAGGGACGTCGCAGGAATACGGTGGCGTAATCAAGCACGGCGCAAAACTGCTGTTCGCTTATGGCGAGGCGACGGTGCCCAAGGTCACCGTCATCACACGCAAAGCATACGGCGGGGCCTATGACGTGATGGCGTCCAAGCACCTGCGCGGCGATTTCAACTATGCTTGGCCCACGGCAGAGATTGCTGTGATGGGGGCAAGGGGCGCGACAGAGATAATCCACCGGGGCAAAAGCCCCGAAGAGATCGCAGAGCGGACCAAGGAGTACGAAGCCCGCTTTGCCAATCCCTTCGTCGCGGCCAGCAAGGGCTTTATCGACGAGGTTATCATGCCAAGGTCGACTCGACGCCGTGTTTGCCGGGCGTTTGCGTCGCTGCGCGGCAAGTCCTTGCAGAACCCATGGAAAAAGCATGACAACATCCCACTTTAGGGCAGGGGGGTCGGCCCCCCGTTCGCCAGTTGCGGACTCCCCCCAAAGTATTTTTGGCAAAGTGATGGCGCGGCCCCAGCATGTGGGACCGCTGATCGCCGCCTTGCTGTGGGCGATGCCCGCCGGGGCGCAGCAGATCGTGGTGCCATCGGGGCTGGACATCGCGCTTTACGATGTGATCCTAGAGGCAGATGCCCAAATCGCGCGGTTCCGGTTCGTGACGCCGGCGATTGCACCTTCGGGCGATAATATGGGGTTTGTCGATGTTGTCGGTGATCTGCAGTTCGTCTGCGACCGCGTCATTGTGCCCGCCTTGCATAAAAACGGCTGGACCGAGGCTGAAATCGTGATGTCCGTTTCGGACCAGCGGGTCGATTTCGGCACTTACGATCCGGCCATTACACAATTCTTTCAGCCGTTTCGGCTGGGGGACGAAAACTGCATCTGGGAGGACTTTTGATGCCAATGGATGCGATGGCCGTTAACCGCCGCGCAAGCGATGTTTTCCTGCCACTGTTGCGTGATCTCACGCAAAAGACACTATGCCGAATGGCTGGGCCTGCTAGGACTGTTTCAGGGACGGCAAGAGAGTCGTTCCTCCAACACATGCGGACCGGCGATCAACGCTGGCCGCGGCAGTCAGGCGGATCAGGCAAATGTCGAACGGTTTCAAGTTATTTTGTGTCATGGCCCTTATGGCGGTTGTCGCCGTCAGCGGATCAAAGGGCCAGGCCCGCGTCGGCGTGCCAGAGATCACCCCACACGAGTGATTCGCTGCGGGTTACAGCATGATGGAAAAACATCGCGGCTTTCCGGGGCGTCTACCAGGTACTGATTATCAATTCGTGATTCGGCGTGGCCTTAAGGCTGGGGCAACCAAACTTGTAGAGCGCGAGCGCTTTGCTGACCGCAGGCCGGCGGACAAGCGCGCGGATGCGGGCTTTATGGAGGCCCTGTGGACACATTTCGGCGAAGAACCCTTTGTGCGGGGCAATCTGGACGCGGGCCGGCTTAGCTGGCTGCTGGGTAAAGAGGTCGTTGCCGTCGAGGATCCTTTTGATCGCGAAAGCTATGACGCCCTGCTGCGCATAGACGTCGCCCGCGCGCGCATCAGCTTTCCGGAAATCTTTGCATGATCGCAACGTCGCATCATTTCACTGTGGTGCACGTTAATGCGGCGGTATGTCCTGCTTTGCTATCGTATAGCGGTCAAGTTTGTGGGAGCAATTCGGCGGCAAAGCGCCTTTTGTCCGTAATTGGGCTTGAGTTGCCAGCTAACTCAAGCGATTCTACGTCCATCAATAATCCTTATAAAGGCAAGACAACATGTTCAAAGTATCCTGGCTCCTGGCTCCTATCGCAGCTCTTGGCCTGTCGGCCTGTGCCGGTTCCGGTATCGGTAACACCGATCTGGAGCGTGGCGTTATCGGCGCTGGCGCAGGTCTGGTCGCTGCTAGAGTCCTCAACACGGATCCGACCGCAACTGCAGTCGCCGGCGTCGCCGCTGGTCTGCTGTGTGATGACGCAGGCATCTGCCGCTCCACCCGCTAAATTCTCTCGCGCCATTTCGGCGCAAGGGACGATCATCACCGCCGTCGGGGCTTTGCCCTGGCGGCGGTTTTGCGTTTGAAGGACTGATTCCCATGTTCAAGAAAATTCTGATCGCCAACCGGGGCGAAATCGCCTGCCGCGTCGTCAAGACTGCACGGCGCATGGGGATCGCTACTGTCGCGGTCTATTCTGATGCCGACCGGAATGCGCTGCATGTGAAAATGGCGGACGAGGCGGTTCATATCGGCCCTAGCCCGGCCAATCAGTCCTATATCGTGATCGACAAGATCATGGACGCTGTCCGCCAGACAGGTGCCGAAGCGGTTCACCCCGGCTATGGTTTTCTGTCCGAGAACCCCAAGTTCGCCCAAGCGCTAGAGGCTTCTGGCGTCGCCTTTATCGGCCCGCCCGTCGGCGCGATTGAGGCGATGGGGGACAAGATTACATCGAAAAAGCTGGCCCAAGAGGCCGGCGTCAGCACCGTGCCCGGCCACATGGATCTGATTGCCGACGCGGACGAGGCGATTAAGATCGCTGGCGAAATCGGCTATCCCGTGATGATTAAGGCCAGCGCCGGCGGCGGCGGCAAATGCATGCGGATTGCCTGGAAAGAGGACGAAGTCCGCGAAGGCTTTCAGTCGTCCAAGAACGAGGCTGCCAGCAGCTTTGGCGACGACCGGATTTTCATCGAAAAGTTCGTCACCCAGCCGCGTCATATCGAAATTCAGGTGCTGGCGGACACGCACGGCAATGCGGTTTACCTGCACGAGCGCGAATGTTCGATTCAGCGCCGCAACCAGAAGGTCATCGAAGAGGCACCAAGCCCCTTTCTGGACGAAGAAACCCGCGCCGCCATGGGCGCGCAGTCTGTAGCATTGGCGCAGTCCGTCGGTTATACTAGCGCGGGTACGGTCGAATTCATCGTCGACGGGGACCGCAATTTCTACTTCTTGGAAATGAACACACGGTTGCAGGTAGAACATCCGGTGACGGAACTGATCACCGGCATCGATCTGGTCGAACAGATGATCCGAGTTGCGGCTGGCGAAAAGTTAGCCTTTGGGCAAAGTGATCTAAAGATCAACGGCTGGGCGATCGAATCCCGCCTGTATGCCGAAGACCCTTACCGCGGCTTCTTACCGTCCATCGGTCGTCTGACCCGTTACCGTCCCCCGGTCGAAGAAGCGACGCGAGCCTACGCTGTGCGTAACGACACCGGAGTGTTCGAGGGCGGCGAGATCAGCATGTTCTATGACCCGATGATCGCCAAGCTGTGCACGTGGGCTTCGACCCGTGCGGACGCGATCGACCAGATGCGCCTTGCACTGGACGGGTTCGAACTGGAAGGCATCGGTCACAACCTTCCGTTCCTAGCAGCGGTCATGGATCACCCCAAGTTCATCAGCGGCGACATGACGACAGCGTTTATTGCCGAAGAGTTCCCCGACGGCTTTGACGGTGTAGCGCTGGGGAGTGACACCTTGGTGCGGATTGCAGCAGCCGTGACGGCGATGCACCGTATCAGTGAAATCCGCCGTACACGGATCACCGGGCGCATGGATAACCATGAACGCACGGTTGGGACGGACTGGAACGTTGCGCTGCAGGGACAGTCATTTGACGCCGTGGTCAAAGCGGACCGGTCCGGTGCGGATGTGACTATCGGGGATCAAAGGCTGCGCGTGGAAAGTAATTGGCTGCCGGGGCAACCGCTGGTACGTCTGTCTGTGGACGGCACACCACTGGTGCTGAAAGCGGCCCGCATTCCGGGCGGCTACCGCGTGCGGCACCGGGGCGCAGACTTAAAGGTGCATGTGCGCACCCCGCGTCAGGCGGAACTGGCGCGTCTGATGCTGGAAAAGGTTCCATCGGATACGTCAAAGCTGCTGTTGTGTCCGATGCCGGGCCTGATCGTCAAAGTGGACGTGGCCGTGGGTGACGAAGTGCAAGAGGGTCAGACCCTGTGCACGGTCGAGGCGATGAAGATGGAAAACATCCTGCGCGCTGAACGGCGCGGCGTGGTGTCCAAGGTCAATGCAAGCGTTGGCGATAGCCTTGCGGTGGATGATGTGATTATGGAGTTCGAATGATCCGGCGTCTGCCTCTTGTTCTGATATGGGCCTTGGCCTGCATCGCTGCAGTCTTGGTGGTCCTTGCCGCGCTTGCGGCGATGATCCCGGAAGGCGTGGTTAGCTATGCGACTGAAATGCCCCGCAGCGCGGTGACGGCCCCGATGATCGCTGTCGTCGTGTTCTGGGGCATCGTGCGCGCAGCTGGCGTGATGCTGGACCCGATGAAGACCTTCGTTTTCGGCGCTTTGGCGGTTTATGGAATGCTGTATATGGTGGGCCGAGTGCTGGCGGTGACAGGGCTCAGTCCACCGCTGGTGCTGGTGGTCAACCTTGTCGCGCTGATGTCGCTGGCCTGGTGGTCGATCAAGGCCGCAGGACCAAAGCAATAATGACGGGGGCCGGTCACTGGTACACGCCGCGCCGATCCTGCATTTCCTGTCGGCGCAACGGCATCTTGTCGATAGACCGTGACAATTCCCGCACATCCCAAGGGCGAGTCTTGCGCGCCTTTATTGCTCCATCCTTGCCCATTAGGGCCAGCATGAACCCGCGCGGACGCAGCCGAAGCCGCGTCTCGGTGCGGGCGGCTGGATCGGTGTCAAAGATCACGACGACATCGCGCAGCGCAAGCTCCTCTGCGCGGGCTGCCAACAGGTCCATTTGCTGCACGAACTGTGGGTCATTGGGCGAATCCGCAAAGACCAGTACCGCGCGTGCGACCCACTGGAATGCGTTTAGGTCAAGCCCAGCCGCATCGACAAATACCGTGCGGTCCGCGTTCCATGCTGCGACAGGATCGTCGGCGGGGGGGGCATCCGATTGGGCCATAACTGGCGCGGCGGACATCGTGACAAGGCAGGCAAACGCAAGAAGTGTTTTCATCATACCTTATCATATAGACTCTGCGCGCGGATTTACGATGCGCCATATTGCCTACGCCGCTCCGGCTGACCGGAATTTAAAGTCATGCGCCGTGTGATTGCCATACGCTGCGGCCATAACCTGAAATTTTTATGCGGCGACGCCGCGCCGTTTTTGACCTTTGGCACAGGCGCTGCCATCAATATGCCAACCGCCCGCCGCAGGGCAGGGCGCGCCTGATCGCTGGGCTGCACGACAACACTGGGGGATACCAATGACCGACAAATTCACATGGGAAAAGATCGCAACCAAGGAACTGCGCGGGCGCAGCCTTGACGATTTGACGTGGCACACGCTGGAAGGCATCGACATCCAGCCGCTTTATACGGCCGAGGACATCGCAGACCTGCCCCACATGGGCGGCATCCCCGGCGCTGCCCCCTACACGCGCGGCGTCAAGGCGACGATGTATGCGGGTCGCCCTTGGACGATCCGTCAATATGCGGGCTTTTCCACCGCCGAAGAATCCAACGCCTTCTATAAGGCCGCGCTTGCGGGTGGGCAGCAAGGCGTGTCGGTCGCCTTTGATCTGGCAACGCATCGTGGTTATGACAGCGATCACCCCCGCGTCGAAGGCGACGTCGGTAAGGCTGGTGTCGCGATCGACAGCGTCGAGGATATGAA
>CAWUXN010000344.1:0-3128 GCA_963926415.1 uncultured Loktanella sp. | reverse complement strand
TGTGGCGATGCGCCCCGCCGACTGGTTCGTTAATAATCATGTCACAGACCCCCAGTTCACGCAGGTTTTGCGCCGTCAGCCGCAGTGCCTCTGCCGCTTCACGCATCTTTTCGGCGTTTTTCCACAGGATCGACGCGCAGCCTTCCGGTGAGATCACCGAATAAACCGAATGTTGCAGCATCGCGACGCGGTTGGCCGTGGCAAACGCCACAGCGCCGCCTGATCCACCTTCGCCAATGATGACGCTGACCAGTGGCACTTTCAGTTGCAGACATTTCTGCGTCGAACGCGCGATCGCTTCGGACTGACCACGTTCCTCGGCGCCTTTTCCGGGATAGGCACCGGGCGTGTCCACCAATGTCACAACGGGCAGGCCGAACCGGTCCGCCATATCCATCAGACGGATCGCCTTACGGTAGCCTTCGGGTCGCGCCATGCCGAAATTACGCGCAATGCGCGATTTGGTATCGTTGCCCTTTTCATGGCCGATGACCATCACGGCGCGGCCATCCAGACGGGCGATGCCACCCATGATGGCATGATCGTCGGCAAAGTTTCTGTCCCCCGCAAGCGCCGTGAAGTCGGTGAACAGGGCGGCGATGTAGTCCTTGCAATGCGGACGTTCGGGGTGGCGCGCGACCTGGCATTTGCGCCATGGCGTCAGGTTGTCATACAGCGACTTGAGCAAATCGGCGCTTTTCTTGTCCAGCGCGGCAGCTTCCTTCTCGACGTCCATCCCGGAATTGTCCCGGGCCATGGCGCGCAGTTCCTCTGCCTTGCCTTCGATTTCGGCGAGTGGTTTTTCAAAGTCGAGATACTGGGTCATTAGAACGCCTTTTTTGCCTGACGCTGATATAGGCAACGTCAGGCGTAAATTGCAATGGCGGACCCGCAGGGGCGGTGGCGGCTGTTAGCTTGCGATCATCTCGGATTGCTTCACGATCACTTCGGCCTGTTTGATGCTGGCGATGTCGACAAGGCGGCCCTTGTAGACCGTTGCGCCTTCGCCGCGGGCATTGGCATTCTCCATCGCAGCAAGGATTTCGCGCGCCTCGGCGATAGCTTCCGCGGAAGGGGTGAAGACCTCGTTGGCCAAGGCGATCTGTTTGGGGTGGATCGCCCATTTGCCAACCATGCCCAGCGTGGCGCTGCGGCGCGCTTGTGCACGGTAGCCTTCGTCGTCGCTGAAGTCGCCGAACGGGCCGTCCACCGGCAGGATGCCATGGGTGCGGCAGGCGGCCACGATGGCGGTCTGCGCCCAGTGCCATGGGTCGCTGTAATGGCGGGTGTCACCATGCAGCATATAGTAGTTGTCCTGCGTGCCGCCGATGCCCGTCGTCTGCATCCCCATAGAGGCTGCATAGTCGGCGGCACCCAGCGACATTGCCTGCATGCGCGGGCTGCTGGCTGCGATTTCGTTCACGTTCACAAGGCCTGCGGCGGATTCGATGATGACCTCAAACCCGATCCGCTTGGTCCGCCCCTTGGCCGCCTCGATCGCGGTGACGAGGGCATCGACGGCGTAGACAGCGGCTGCGCAGCCGACCTTGGGGATCATGATCTGGTCCAGCCGGTCGCCGGCCTGTTCCAGCAGGTCCACGACGTCGCGATACCAGAACCGCGTATCAAGGCTGTTGATCCGCACGCTGAGGTGTTTGGTGTTCCAGTCGACGTCATTAATCGCGCCGATCACATTGGCGCGGGCGGCGTCTTTGTCATTGGGGGACACCGAGTCCTCGAGGTCGAGGTTGATCACATCCGCATCCGAGGCCGCCATTTTCGCGAACAGCTTGGTGTTCGATCCGGGGCCGAATAACTGGCAGCGGTTGGGGCGGGCAGGGGGCGTGGGCTGGATGCGGAAGGACATGGATAGGGTTCTTTATTTCAAGGATTGTTTCGTTTTGGGTATATTGTTGCGTATTGCATCGCAAGGCTGCGATGTGCAGGTGCAGCATATTTGCTCAAACCAAGAGTGGGCTCTGCACCCCGGCTGCGCCGTCCCCCGAGATATTTTTGACGAGAAGAAGGGCGGACCTACGCATGGCGGGTCCGCCACGGGTCAGATACCCGCGTCGACGATGGCTTGCGCCAGGATAGGCACGGTTTTTGCGTTCAGGCCGGCGATGTTCATGCGGCTGTCGCTGACCATATAGATTCCGTGCTCAGCGCGCAGGACCTCGACCTTGGCCTCTGAAGTACCGAGGCGGCTGAACATGCCCCGGTGATCGGCGATGAAGTCAAAGCGGTCGTCGTTGGACAGGCGACGCAGTTCGTCCCCCAGCTGCTTGCGTAGGGAGAGCATGGAGTTGCGGGTTTCTTCAAGCTCTGCCTCCCAATCGGCGCGCAGGGCGGGGTCGGTCAGGATCGTGGTGACGACGCGGGCACCGTGGTCGGGCGGGAATGAGTAGTTCTGCCGGTTCAGGAAGTTCAGGTTGGCCTGCGTCAGCTTCGCCTCTTCCGCGTCCTTGGCGATGCCCATCAGGATGCCGGTACGTTCGCGGTAGATCCCGAAGTTCTTGGAGCAGCTGGCGGCGATCATCACGTTGGGGAAGGCGGCGGCGATCTTGCGGGTCGCCTGCGCGTCTTGGTCGAGCCCATCGCCGAATCCCTGATATGCCACATCGACGAAGGGTACGGCCTGTACTTTTTGCAGGGTCGCGATGATCTGGTCCCACTGGTCCAGCGTTGGGTTTGCCCCAGTCGGGTTGTGGCAGCAGCCGTGTATCAAAACGACGTCACCCTCTGTCACGGTGGACAGGTCGGCGATCATGCCGTCGAAATCAACGCCGCGGGTGG
Source organism: uncultured Loktanella sp. (assembly GCA_963926415.1). Classification (GTDB taxonomy): domain Bacteria; phylum Pseudomonadota; class Alphaproteobacteria; order Rhodobacterales; family Rhodobacteraceae; genus Loktanella. The sequence goes on along the minus strand of CAWUXN010000344.1, from coordinate 332 downwards.
CTTCGTCAAAGTAGCGGTATTCGCGCAGGCGCAGGCCAAGGAATTTGATGATCGAGGCGTGGTTCGGCCAGCTAGGATTGCTGATCCAGATTGTTGCACCCGGGGCGGCGAGTTTCACAATTTCAAGCGCCTGACGAATTGCGCCGGTGCCGCCGGGGGTCGCGATGGCGGAGATCCGGTCCCTCTGGACCGTGTCCGCCAGCAGCAGGTCGATCATAGCGTCGGCGAAGGCGGGATCGCCGGCCAATCCGGTGTAGGCTTTGGTGGTTTGTTCCGCGACCAGGCGGCGCTCTGCCTCTTTCACCGCGCGCATGACGGGGGTGTTGCCAGAT
>CAWUXN010000343.1:0-4256 GCA_963926415.1 uncultured Loktanella sp. | reverse complement strand
TTTTTACATCGCTGACAACGATGCCGGGGAAATCGGCACCGACGCAGCGCAGGGCTTCTTCGGCGCTGGCATAGGTTTCGGTTTCGAATCCCGACAAGGCCAGCCATTGGCTGATCGACTGCCGCATGTCCTTTTCGTCGTCCACGATTGCGATTTTCATGGCTTTGCTCATGGATATGATCCTTATTCCGCAGCTTTTGCCGCTGTCTTGAGGCGGGGCAGCTGCACCTCGAATACGGCACCGCCGCCTGCCCCATTCCGCGCGGTCATACGTCCGCCCAGATCGTTCACGATGCCCGACGAAATCGCAAGGCCAAGGCCCACGCCGTCGCCGGGCTGTTTGGTTGTGTAAAACGGCTCGAACAGGGAATCGAGGTCGTCAATCCCGCTGCCATTGTCGCGTACCGTCAATGTCACCGTCTCTCCCAAGGCCAGAATAACATCGATCCGGGGATCTGCCACGGTTTTAGTGGCGTCGATTGCATTGCGCAGCAGGTTGATGATGACCTGCTCCAGTCGCAGCCGGTCGCCAAAGATCATCGCAGGCTCACCCGGTAGGGTGCGGCTGATCTCAACATAGCGGTTTTTCAGCTGTGGTTCCATCATCGACAGCGCAGACGACACAGCGGCGCGGGTGTCCACTTCTTCAAAGGCGTCAGAGCCTTTGCGGGCATAAGATTTCAACTGCCGTGTGATCGCACCCATCCGGTCGATCAGGTCGTCAATGCGTTGAAAGGACGACAAGGTTTCCTCTGGCCGCTTGCGCTGGAGCAGCAGCCGCGCGCCCGCCAGATAGGTCTTCATCGCGGCCAGTGGCTGGTTTAACTCGTGGCTGACGGCGGCTGACATCTCGCCCAAAGCGGCGAGCTTCGAGGTCTGCGCCATGGTTTGTTCGGCGACCTCAAGGTTGCGCTCGACCTTTTTACGGGCCGCGATTTCGCGTTGCAGGGCGGCGTTCAGCGAACGCAGTTCTGCGGATTCGCGTTCGGAGACAGCTACCCGGTTCGTCGCCTTGCGGGATGCGAACCAGAACATCATTGCAAGGAAGATGGCAAACCCCATGACCTCCAGCGCCAACACACCGTTCACCCGTTCGCGCACCGAAGAATAGGCGGTATAGCTGACCATGCGCCAGCCTTGGAACGGCACGCGCGCCTCGCGGCGCAGCACCGCTTCACCGCGCAGATAGGCGTCAATCGGCAGTGCGGCCCAGTCCTGCGTGGCGCGCAGAGCGACCTCGATCGCGGTCGGCGGGGTCTGGCGGAGCAGGGCCTCTGCCTCGTCCAAGCCGCGCCAGCGCTGTTCGGTGGTCAGGATGATATTGCCTGTGCTGTCCGTTACATAAACGGCGTCAGATACGCTCGCCCAGCTGCGTTCCAGCTTGGCCAGATCGACGGCCACCTGAATGACGCCCATTGTCGATCCATTCTGATCGATCCGCCGGGAATAGACAAAGCGATAGCCGCCCTGCGGTGCCTCGCTTAGGGTAAAGACCGTCGCATTGCTGCGCAGCGCGTTCACAAAAGAGGCGTCTGAGCGGTGCTGCTCGCCCAGCCGGTTTCTGTCGGTCGCAGCCACGGCGCGCCCGTCCCGGTCCAGCAGCATCAGCGACGCGGCACCGATTTCATCGACAAATGACAGCAGCCGCTGGGTCGACAGGGCATAATTACTCTCTGACAGCGCGTTGATCAGGTCGGGATCACGCGCCAGCAGTTGCGGCACGATGGAATTGCGCTGCAGCTCGCTCATCAGGTTGGCGACGTAGAACGTCAGGCGGACTTCGGCCCGATTGCGGGTCGTTTCAGTGAAACGCTGGGTCAGTAGCAGATTTGTGGTATAGATCGTCGCCATACCAAGCAGACAGACGACAATGACACTGAGCCGCAAAAGCCAGCTGCCCTGCCTCAGCGTGGCTGTGTCCGTGGTGTTGTCCGCCTGGCTCATCGTTTCTAGATAGGCGCGGCGTCACCGCCCAGCAAGCCAGTGATCACGCGTCGGCGAGTTGCTGCACAAGCCCGCGAAATAGCGCCAGACCATCGGTATTGCCCGTCGCTGCATCAACCGCACGTTCGGGGTGCGGCATCATCCCCAGCACACGGCGATTCTCGCTAAGCACTCCGGCGATGGCATTACGGCTGCCGTTGAAGTTGTCGGCATAGGTTAATGCAATGCGGTCCTGATCGCGTAGCATGTCCAGTACCGCATCATCCGCGGTATAGTTGCCGTCATGGTGCGCCACCGGCAGCGTGATCGCAGCGCCAGAGGCATAACCGCTGGAAAACGCGCTGTTCGAAGTCGCCACGTTCAACGCCACAGATTTGCATACAAATTTCAGCGCCGCATTGCGCATGAGCGCACCGGGCAGCAGGCCGGTTTCGGTCAGCACCTGAAAGCCGTTGCATACCCCCAGCGCATAACCGCCACGTTTCACATGCCGCTTCAGCGCCTGAGACACTGGCGAATTGGCGGCAATCGCGCCGCATCGCAGATAGTCGCCAAAGGAAAATCCGCCCGGCACGGCGACCAGATCGACATCGCCGATCTCGGCGTCCTTGTGCCAGACCATCGTCACATCGGCCCCGACCCTACGCAAGGCCACAGCCATGTCGCGGTCACAGTTCGATCCGGGGAAAACAAGGACGGCAGCCTTCATGCGTGCAACTCCTGCAGGGTGGTAAGTAGATGTTCCCGAAGGGTCAGGCGCTGTGGCCCGGTCCCATCGGCGGTCTGCATCGGGGCAGGCACGCACATTGCCACGCTCGCACCGATTCGCATTACAGCAGTTCGATCCGATAGGATTCGATAACCGTATTGGCCAGAAGTGCTTCGCACATTTCCTTGATCTTGGCCTCGGTCGTGCCATCGGCCAGATTCAGTGCGATCACCTTGCCCTGACGGACGCCGTTGACGCCCTCAAAGCCCATCGCGCCCAGCGCGTGACGCACGGCTTCGCCCTGCGGGTCCAGCACGCCATCTTTCAGCATCACATGAACATTAGCTTTCATGATGTTGGTATCCCTCAGTTAATCAAGGTCGGCTTGGGCCGGTGGGTCACATTGCTGGGCAGCACGCCCAAGCGGCGCGCGACCTCTGTATAAGCGTCGGCAAGGTTGCCAAGGTCTTGGCGGAACACGTCCTTGTCCAGCTTTTGGCCAGTTTCGACGTCCCACAGACGGCAGCAGTCGGGGCTGATTTCGTCGGCCACCACAAGGCGGGGGAAGTCGTTGTCCCAGACGCGGCCGATCTCGATCTTGAAGTCGATCAGCTTGATGCCGACACCGTACATGACGCCCGACATGAAATCGTTCACGCGCAAGGCCATGGACACGATGTCGTCCATATCCTGCTGGCTCGCCCAGCCAAATGCTATGATGTATTCCTCGGGGACCAGCGGGTCGCCCAGCTTGTCGTCCTTGTAAGAAAACTCGACAATCGGGCGCGGCAGGGCAGCGCCCTCTTCCATGCCCAGACGCTTGGCCATGGACCCTGCGGCGAAGTTGCGCACGATGACTTCCAGCGGAATAATCTCGACCTGGCGGATCAACTGCTCGCGCATGTTTAGACGGCGGATAAAGTGCGTCGGGATGCCAATATTTCCAAGACCGACCATGAAGTACTCCGACAGGCGGTTGTTCAACACGCCCTTACCTTCGATTACTTCCTTCTTGGCGCCGTTGCCGGCGGTCGCATCGTCCTTGAAATACTGGACGTAGGTGCCCGGCTCTGGACCCTCATAAAGGATCTTTGCCTTGCCTTCGTATATTAGTTTGCGGCGTGCCATGAAATGCCTCACGTCTGGGGGCGGCCCCGTTGGCGGGCCGCCGCTCTGCGCCTCTTACGCCATGCCCCCCTTGCGGGCAAGTCGCGCGGCCCCCATAGTTTTCCTAACGGAACACGCAGACAGGATTTTGCCCCATGACAAGCATGAAAGACCGCGAAAACGCCTTTGAAAACAAATTCGCCCATGATGCGGAAATGCAGTTCAAGGCCGAAGCCCGCCGCAACAAACTGCTGGGCCTGTGGGCAGCAGACCTGTTGGGCAAGTCTGGCGACGACGCGCAGGCCTATGCCAAAGAGGTCATCAAGTCCGACTTTGAGGAAGCCGGCGACGAGGATGTATTTCGCAAGGTGCACCGCGATCTGGGTGACAAGGTCATCGAAGCCGACCTGCGCGCCAAGATGGAAGAACTGATGATTGCCGCCAAAGCTCAGTTGATCGACGAAGTCTAAGTTAACCTGCTAGGACCGGGATCGCT
>CAWUXN010000342.1:0-5858 GCA_963926415.1 uncultured Loktanella sp. | reverse complement strand
CCACGGCGGCCTTTCATTCAGCCAGACAAAGTAGGGGGGAGCCCGCGATGACCAATGCCAAGACCAATTCTGAGGATTATCTGCGAATGTATCGCCAGATGGTCCGCATCCGCACCTTCGAGGATAACGCCAACCAGTTGTATCTGTCCGCCAAAATGCCGGGATTGACCCACATGTATTCCGGCCAAGAAGCCGTTGCAGTCGGAGTATGCGAGGCGCTGGAAACGCGGGACAAGATCACTTCAACCCATCGTGGCCATGGTCATTGCGTCGCCAAAGGCGCGGAATTCAAGCAGATGTTTTGCGAACTGCTGGGCAAAGAAGAAGGCTATTGCCGCGGCAAGGGCGGATCGATGCATATCGCGGACCAGTCGAACGGCAACCTTGGGGCCAACGCCATCGTCGGCGGGTCGATGGGGATAGCGACCGGGGCCGCTTTTACGTCCAAGATGCTGGGCCGCGATGATGTCGCTGTTTGTTTCTTTGGTGACGGGGCTACGGCGCAGGGCCTGCTTTACGAGGTCATGAACATGGCCGCCCTGTGGCATCTGCCAGTGATTTACGCCTGCGAAAACAATGGCTACTCCGAATACACCAAGACTGAAGAAATCGCCGCGGGGTCAATTACCGACCGCGCTCGCGCCTTCGGGATCGAGGCGCATCAGGTCGACGGGCAGGACGTTCTGGCGGTCAATGCTCTAACGACTGATCTGGTGGCGCGTGCCCGCAAGGGAGAAGGGCCCTTTTTCATCGAGTTGATGACCTATCGCTATCACGGCCACCACGTGGGCGACATCAACCGCGAGTATTACCGCACCAAGGCCGAGGAGAAAGACTGGAAAGAAAACCGCGATCCGATCATTCGTTTTCGCGCCCATCTGATAACTGAAGGATTGGCTACGGAAGAAGAGATCGAGGCAATGAATGCTGAAATCGCCGCCGATGCCAAGGCAGCCGTCGATTATGCCTTGGATGCAAAATATCCTGACCAATCGGAAGTGGACATGCACGTCTACTCCGGCATCACCCACGCGCTGGCCTGAGGAGAGAAATCATGAGAGAGATCACCCTGTCACAGGCAGTGAACGAAGCACTGGCCGAGGAAATGCGCCGCGACGAGACTGTGTTCATCATCGGCGAGGATGTGGCCGAGGCCGGCACTCCTTTTAAGGTGCTGTCCGGTCTGGTTGAGGAGTTCGGCACGCAGCGCGTTGTCGACACACCCATCTGCGAACCTGGTTTTATGGGGCTGGCCGTCGGCGCTGCGATGACGGGCACCCGGCCCGTCGTCGATCTGATGTTCGGCGACTTTATTTTCCTGATCATGGATCAGCTGTGCAATCAGGCGGCCAAGACCCACTACATGTCCGGCGGTAAGCTGAGCGTGCCGTTGGTATTGCGCACAAACATGGGCGCGACTCGCCGGTCAGCGGCCCAACACAGCCAGTCGCTCCACGCCTTGGTTGCGCATATTCCGGGTCTGAAAGTCGTCATGCCGTCGTCGGCTTACGAGGCGAAGGGCCTGATGAAGACCGCGATCCGCGATAACAACCCGGTCGTCATTTTCGAAGACAAGCTGATGTATCAGGACAAGGCCCCGGTACCAGAGGAGGAATACCTTATCCCCTTTGGTGTGGCCAACATCAAACGTGAAGGTACCGACATCACCCTGATCGGCACATCATCCATGGTACAAGTCTGCGAAAAAGCGGCCGAGATCCTGGCCGCCGAAGGCATCAGCGCCGAGGTAATAGACCCGCGCACCATCGTGCCGCTGGACGAGGCAACCTTGCTGGCCTCTGCTCGCAAGACCAGCCGCGTGATAGTCGTGGATGAAGGCCATCAAAGCTATGGCGTAACGGGCGAAATCGCCAGCCGGATCAATGAGAAAGCGTTTTACCACCTTGATGCGCCAGTGTTGCGGATGGGCGCGATGGACGTGCCTATCCCCTTTAGCCCCGCGCTGGAAGATATCACAGTGCCCACGCCCGAAGGTGTCGCCGCCAAGGCCCGGATGCTAGTCGCGGGGGAGATGATCGATGCCGCTTGACGTCATCATGCCCGCCCTTGGCATGGCGCAGGAAACCGGCCGGATCGTTGATTGGCACAAGCAACCCGGTGATCCGGTGGCGTTGGGCGATATCCTGTTCGAGGTCGAAACCGACAAGGCGACGATGGAGGTTGAAGCGGCAGGTGACGGCTTTCTGACCGATGTCAGCGCACTGGTAGGCACCGACGTGCCGGTCGGCACCGTTATTGCCCGCATTTCCGACAGCGCCGAAAGCAGCTCACCCTCGCCCCAAATCGCGGCGACGCCAGATGACGCCGCCCCTGCCCCCGACGACGGTGACAGCGACCTGCCTGATGGCCATGCTGTCATCATGCCCACGCTTGGCATGGCGCAGGACACCGGTCTGCTTGTAGCATGGCGCAAGGCCCCAGGTGACAAGGTGGTCGAAGACGAAATACTGTTCGAGGTCGAAACCGACAAAAGCACGGTTGAAGTCAACGCCGGTGCCGATGGCTATTTGGCAGCCGTGCTGGCGGCCGAAGGCGACAACGTTCCAGTTGGTCAAACCATTGCTATCATCAGCGCAAAATCGCCCAAGACACCGATCATACGCGCAGCGGCATCGCCCGCTGCTGCAACCCAATCAACTATGGCAACCCCGCCTACTGCGAAGAGTAAAACGACTCCAACAGCGTCTGTTGCGTCAAAGTCAGGCACAGACCACCCCGAGCCCGTGCCGGCCAACCATGGCCGCATCCTCGCCTCGCCTAAGGCGCGGCGATTGGCCCGAGAACAAGGTCTTGATCTGGGACGACTGGTTGCAGCTGGTCACCCGCAGCCGTTCCACGCCAACGACATTAAAGCTTTAAAGGCTTTATCATCGCCTTTGGCACCACAGGTGGACCATGCCCCGGCCCGCGCCGCGAACCGTTTGACGGCACAGATCGCCACAGAAGGGTTCACGGATTTCGCGATTTGGGCAGCCAAGGACGCATACTTGACCGACGCGAATGCGCTGCTGGCTGGGTTCTGCGCCGCCAGCCTTGGGAAAAAAGTAGTTGTCTTGGTCGAAGGCTTCAGTGCACCGACGGCTTACACCGCCTCATTAGAGCTTGGTTTGACCAAAGCGACCGAAGACGCGCCTGCTTTGCGCCTGTGCGATCTGCGGTTTACCCCGATCACAACGGTTCAGATGGGGGCCGATGATACGCCGGTTATCACCATGACCCGGTTTGGCGACGGTCTGACCCTGACGCTAGAATACACCGGCGATCAGCTTACCGCCGAAGCGGCTATCAGCCTTCTTTCCAATTTTGCAGGCCGGATGGAGCAGCCGCTTCGCCACCTACTTTGACCTGACGGAGATAAAATATGGACTATACTGATCTATACATCGACGGCGCTTGGCGTCCGGGCGCGTCCGGAACACGTTTTGACGTAATAAACCCCGCAACTGAAAAAGTCATCGCCTCGGTTGCGTCTGCCGACATCGCGGATGCGGACGCGGCCCTTGATGCGGCAGAGGCCGCGATGAAGGACTGGGCTGCCCGCACGCCGCGTGCCCGGTCAGAAGTCCTGCGGAAGGCCTGGGAATTGATGACGGCAAAGCTGGATTACTTTGCCCATCTGATCACGTTGGAGAACGGCAAAGCCGGGACTGACGCCAAGGGCGAGGCAACTTATGCCGCCGAATTTTTTCGCTGGTTTGCAGAAGAGGCCGTCCGCGCTGACGGTCTACTGACTCACGCCCCCGCGTCTGGCGCGCGGATCTTGGTGCAACACAAGCCTGCGGGCATTGCCGTGCTGGTCACGCCCTGGAACTATCCGGCGGCTATGGGGACGCGCAAGATCGCACCTGCTTTGGCTGCAGGATGTGCCGTCATCATCAAACCAGCATCTGAAACGCCTCTGACAATGCTGGCCCTAATGCCCCTGCTAGAGGAGGCCGGCGTTCCCAAAGGGCTCGTCAATGTCTTACCGTCCAAACAGACGGGCGCGCTGGTCGATCACATGCTGCACGATCCCCGCGTGCGCGTCATCAGCTTTACGGGGTCGACCGGCGTCGGGCGAAAACTGCTGCATTCAGCCGCCGACCAAGTGCTGAAACCAGCGATGGAACTGGGCGGAAACGCCCCCCTCATCGTGTTCGAAGATGCCGATCTGGACGTCGCTGTCACAGGCGCAATGCTGGCCAAGATGCGCAATCTGGGCGAAGCTTGCACCGCCGCAAACCGCTTCTATGTGCACGAAAGCGTGGTCGAGGCCTTTACCACCAAGTTCACTGCGGCAATGCAGGCGCTAAAAATGGGCGATGGCACCGACCCAAGCGTCGATGTCGGCCCTCTGGTCAATGCTGATACGCGCGACAAAGTTGCAGCCTTTGTGGCCGACGCTGTAGCAAAGGGTGCAAAGGTCGAATGCGGCGGCACCACCCCAGATGGAATCGGCTATTTTTACCCGCCGACCGTGCTGTCAAATGTCCCCGAAACCGCCGACTGTGTACATGACGAAATATTCGGACCCGTCGCAGCCATCCAGACCTTCACCGACCAAGAGGATGTGATCCGTCGCGCGAACGACACCGAATACGGACTGGTCGCTTATGTATTTTCCGAGAATATGAAGCGGGCCTTGCAGGTCTGCGAGCGGTTGGAATACGGCATGGTCGGCCTGAACCGGGGCCTTGTGTCCGACCCGGCAGCGCCGTTTGGCGGGGTCAAGCAGTCGGGCCTGGGCCGTGAAGGCGGGCATGAAGGCATGCTTGAGTTCATGGAAACCCAATACATCTCGGCGAGCTGGTGACCGGCATGTCAGACATCATAGCCGCCCCTTCGATCCGAGCCCTGGCTGGCGACATGGGCATCGATCTTGAAAAACTGGCCCGTGATCTGGGCCGAACCACGATAGCCCGCGAAGACCTTTTGGGCGGTAGCAAGCAACCCAAAAGTCCTGATCAAAGTGTCTATTGGGATGTGGACCACGCGCAGTTCGGCCCCGTGACGCAGCAACCGCTTAGCCGCTTTGCCCAGGTCGCCTCTGCGAACCTGTCCGCGGCCAACGCCATGATCCCACAAGTGACGCACCACGACCGTGCAGATGTCAGCGCGATCGATGAGCTGCGAACGGCTTGGAAGTCCGAGGCGCAGGCACGAGGCATCAAACTGACTGCACTGGCATTTCAGATCAAAGCGTTGGCCCGGACGCTGCGGGCCTTTCCACGCTTTAACGCATCCTTGTCAGCCGATGGCAACACACTGATCCTGAAGGACTACGTCCACATCGGCATCGCCGTCGATACGCCCCACGGACTTATGGTTCCCGTCATCCGCGACGCCGACCGAAAGGGCCTGTGGCAGATTGCAACAGAGGTGACCGATCTGGCAAAACGCGCTCAAGTCCGCAAGGTCAAGCCCGACGAGATGGGCGGCGCTTCAATGTCGATCAGCAATCTTGGTGGCATCGGCGGCACCAGTTTTACCCCCATCGTCAACCCACCAGAGGTTGCAATTCTTGGTTTGACCCGCACCGAGATCACACCGGTCTGGGACGGCGAACGTTTCCAACCCGTGCCGATGGTCCCAATCGACCTCAGCTACGATCATCGCGTGATCAACGGGGCAGAGGCGGCACGTTTTGCAGCCCACTTTGCAAAACTCATTGGCGACCCTCGCCACATGATGATTTGACCTTCATCCTGTTTAACTCAAGTGAGGAACAATTTGAATAGGAACAAGATTTCCATTGAAAGCTGCCCCAAGTCATCCCGGAAAAGCTGTCTGACGTCAGCACCGATCTTGCCATGAAAAAAGCAGATCGGCGAGGATCAATGTGATCATCCGGGATGGAA
>CAWUXN010000341.1:0-8178 GCA_963926415.1 uncultured Loktanella sp. | reverse complement strand
TCCGCCTTCCTCTGCCGGTTGGAAAATCAACGCGACACGGCCTGCGAAATTGCGCGTCTCGGACAGGTATTTGGCGGCACCCAGCAGCATGGTGGTGTGACCGTCATGGCCACAGGCGTGCATCGCACCGGGGTTGGTGCTGGCGTGATCCAGCCCCGTTTCTTCAGACATTGGTAATGCATCCATGTCGGCGCGCAAACCTATGGTGCGGCCCGGTTTTTGGCCGTTGATGATGGCGACGATGCCCGTGGTGGCGATGCCGGTGTGGATCTCGTCCACGCCGATTTCTCGCAGCCGGTCCGCGACGAAGGCAGCGGTGTCATGCAGCGCGAAGCGGACTTCGGGGATTGTGTGAAGGTGGCGGCGCCACTTCGTCATCTGGGGGGCCAGATCTGCAATGGAATTCAGGACGGGCATGGCTGGCACTCCGGCGGTTGGGGAATTAGCATGTTGTTACCCAGAACAAAGGCCCCTGCAATGACCGATGACGCCCTGATCCACGACCCCGATGGCGGAATGCCGCGCCTGCTGGCGATCATGCGCGCGCTGCGCGACCCTGTTGCGGGCTGTCCGTGGGATATCGAACAGGATTTCAACAGCATCGCGCCCTATACCATTGAAGAAGCGTATGAAGTTGCCGATGCGATCCAGCGGCAGGCTTGGGGCGAGCTGCGCGGAGAGCTCGGGGATTTGCTGCTGCAATCCGTCTATCACACGCAGATGGCCGAAGAGGCGGAGTTGTTTACCTTTGACGACGTGGTGCACGATATCAGCGATAAGATGGTCGCACGGCATCCCCATGTTTTTGGCAACGAATCCCGCGATAAATCCGCCGATCAGCAGACGGCGGACTGGGAAAAGATCAAAGCAGCAGAGCGCGCGGCCAAGGCCGAGGTGCGCACACTGGACGGCGTGGCGCTGGGGCTACCCGCCCTGATGCGCGCGGTCAAACTGCAAAAACGTGCAGCGCGTGTGGGGTTCGACTGGCCCAACGTGGCGCTGGTCGTGGACAAGATCGCCGAAGAAGCGGCAGAGCTGGTTGAGGCGCGCGACGAATTGACGCCTGACAAGGTGGCTGAGGAATATGGCGACCTGCTGTTCGTTATGGCCAACCTTGGGCGGCACCTTGGCGTCGATCCAGAGGAAGCCCTACGCGCGGCAAATGCCAAGTTCACGAGGCGCTTTAGCGCGGTTGAGGACGCACTGGCCGCCAAGGGGCGCACCCCGGCGCAGTCGGATCTGGCGGAAATGGACGCGCTTTGGGATGCGGCTAAAATCGCGGAGCAAATTCCTGACTAATTCAGACAGGTATTGACCAAAGTGAAAGAGTCGGGTTTACGGTGTGCAGCTGAAATTGGAGAGCCCGATGACCCTTCGCACCCTTTTGCTGGCCACTGCCGCCAGTGCCTGCGCCCTGCCCGCCCTGGCAGATGTGAGCATCTATACCACCCGCCAGCCAGAGCTGATCCAGCCGGTGATGGACGCCTTCACCGCTGATACTGGCATCGCGGTGAATCTTGCCTTTGTGAACGACGCCCTGATCGAACGGCTGAAGGCCGAAGGGGCGCGCAGCCCAGCCGATCTGGTGATGACCGTCGATATCGCCAACATGCAGCGCGTCGTTGACAGCGGCACCGTGCAACCGGTTGAGAGCGAGATTTTGAACGCAGCTGTGCCTACCAACCTCCGTGCCGCCGACAATACTTGGTTCGCTCTGACCACACGCGCCCGCATCGTTTATGCCAGCAAGGACCGCGTCGCGGACGGCGAGATTACGACCTACGAAGATCTGGCCGACCCCAAGTGGAAGGGCCGTCTGTGCACACGCTCTGGCTTGCACGATTATAACCTTGCGCTTCTGTCCGCCTATATCGGCCACCACGGCGAGGCAGAGGCAAAGGTCTGGGCGCAGGGCCTGAAGGACAACCTTGCGAAAAAGCCCGAAGGCAACGACCGCTCTCAGGTCAAATCGATCTGGGCTGGTGAATGCGATATCAGCCTTGGGAACACCTATTACATGGGCCAGATGCTGGCCGACCCGGAACAAATCCCATGGGCCGACAGCGTTAGCATCCGGTTCCCGACGTTCGAGGATGGCGGCACGCACGTCAACATCTCTGGCATGGCGATGACGAAAAGCGCGCCGAATAAGGCAGAAGCGCTGCAGCTGATGGAATTCCTGGTGTCGCCAGAAGCGCAGGAGATGTATGCCGACGTGAACAACGAATACCCGGTGCTGGACGGCGCGCCGCTGTCCGATCTGGTGGCCAGCTGGGGCACCTATAACGTGGATGACATCGACCTGACAGAAGTCGCCGGCCACCGCGCCGCCGCACTGCGGATCATGGAAGAAGTTAACTTCGACGGATAAGCCATTAGGACCATTTGGGATCGACTGGCTTTGCCAGCCGATCCGCGGGGCGCTGCCCCCGCTCCCCCGAGGAATTTCTGGGCAGAAGTAGGGAGCCGCCGGGTTAGATGGCCACGTTGGCCGTGATAATCTGATGCGCCAGATCACCCAAATTCTTTGCCACGAAATCGGGTTTCGGCAGGTTCTGCAAATCAAGCATACTGTTATGCGGCCGGGCGACAAAGCCGCCGCGACACCCAAACGCCTGCGCCCCGATGATATCCCACAGATGGCAGGCCACCATGCACATGTGGCTCGGCTCTACGCCGTAATATTTGGCCACCATGTCATAGGTCGCCGGATGCGGCTTGAACGCCGAGACATCTGACACGTTAAAATTATTGTCAAAAAAACCGTCGATGCCGGCCTTTTCTAGCGGCGTGGGCGATGATGACAGCGCAGAATTCGTCAGTGTCACCAACGTAAACCCAGCCTGCGCAGTTTGCCTAGCGCCGGGGCGACATCTGCGTAGGCGGGCATGGTACCAATCAGCGCTTTCAGCTCTGCCGCGTCACCATCGGTGATTGTTTTGCCAAGGTTTTGCCCGACCACTCGCAAGCTCGCCCCGGCCAGTTCGCCAAAGGGCGCTTAGCGCCCTGACAGGGTCAGCGCCTGCAAATAAAGGATCAGTTCAGGAAACCATTTCCGCAGCACCGAAGCCGCCCCAAAAAGCCGCGTAAAAAGTGGCTCTAGCATGGTTATATCCAGCAGCGTTTCGTTGACGTCAAAGACGATCAGCTTGGCAGGGGTGTGATCTGGCATTTGCGCACTCCATGCTCATGTCCGGCGATCTGGCTGCTATTGCAGGTAGATCGCGGGGGTGAATGGCATATACGGCGAAGCCGCACGCAGGCAAACCCTGCGCGCGCTACTGTCAGCTGGCGGCTTTTTCTTCCAGCGCCAGCCACTCGGCCTCGGCCTCTTCCAGCTTGGAATGGCGGTCGGTTAGCGCGTCGGTCGCTTTTTCGAACTTCAGCGGGTTCTGGGTGAACAGATCCGGATCCGCCATCAAGGTTTCCAGCTTGGCAATCTCTGCCTCCAGCCGGGCCATGACGCCGGGCAGCTCGTCCAAGCGGTGCTTTTCGGTAAAGGACAAGCCGGTCTTGCGAGCCACGGCCTGGGGCTGTTTTCCCTTGGTGGACAATTGCTTGCCGACCGAAGATGCCGCTTTCACCCGGTCGCCGCGCTGGTTTTGATAGTCTGTCCAGCCGCCAGCATAGACCGTCGCCTGCCCGTCGCCTTCCATCGCGACAGTCGTCGTCGCAGTCCGGTCCAAAAAGTCACGGTCGTGGCTGACCAGCAGCACGGTGCCGTCATATTCGCCCAGCAAGTCCTGCAACAGGTCCAGCGTTTCGATGTCCAGATCGTTTGTTCGCTCGTCCAAAATCAGTAGGTTCGACGGCTTCGCCATCAGCCGCGCCAGCAGCAGACGCGCTTTTTCTCCGCCCGACAGCGCGCGAACCGGCGCACGGGCCTGTGCCTCATCGAACAAAAACTCTTTCAGATAGCCGACGACATGCTTGGCCACACCGCGCACCATGATCTGGTCGGCCTTGCCGCTGACACCCATCTCGGGGTCGTTCACAAGGTTGTCCCACAGCGTCATATCGGGATCCAGCTGCGCGCGGGTCTGGTCGAACACCGCAATCTCCAGATTGGTGCCCATCTTGATGGTGCCCTCATCTGGTTCAACTTGCCCCAGCAACATCTTGATCAGCGTCGTTTTTCCGACGCCGTTCGGTCCGACAAACGCAATCCGGTCGCCGCGCTGCACGGTCAGGTCAAGGCCTTGCACAATCGGCTTGTCGCCAAAGGATTTGAACAGGCCGAAGGCCTCGACGACTTTCTTCCCAGATGTGGAGCCACCCTCGAACGCCATCGCGGCAGCGCCCTGGCGTTGGATCTGGCCCGCACGTTCAGCCCGCAGATCCAGCAGCGCCCGCACCCGGCCCTGGTTGCGCTTGCGCCGGGCAGAGATGCCCTCGACAGCCCAGCGAGCCTCGGCCTTGATCTTGCGGTTCAGTTTGTGGCGCTGCTGGTCTTCTTCTTCCCAGATCCGGTCGCGCCAGGCTTCGAAGCCGTCGAAACCTTCTTCGGCGCGGCGCACTTCGCCCCGGTCAACCCAAAGAGTTGCACGCGTCAGATTGCGCAGGAATGCGCGGTCGTGGGAAATCAGAACAAAGCCCGCCTTAGTGGACTTCAACTCGGCCTCAAGCCAGGCAATCGCCTCAATATCCAGGTGGTTCGTGGGCTCATCCAGCAGCATCAGCTCTGGCGCTTCGGCCATCAGCTTGGCCAGAGCCGCGCGGCGCTTTTCACCGCCCGATGCGGTGGCGACCAGCCCCTGCGGATTAAACTTTAGACCTTCAGCGACCATGTCGACCCGGTAGGCATCATCTATATCCAGACCAGACGCGGCGTATGCGCCGAGCGTATCGAAGCCCTCCATCGTGGGGTCCTGCTCCATATAGCCGACGCTCACGCCTGGGGCCGCTGTGCGTGCGCCCGAATCCGCCTCGACCAGATCGGCCATGATCTTCATCAAGGTTGATTTGCCAGACCCGTTGCGGCCCACAAGGGCCACTCGGTCACCGGGCTGAACCACCATTGAAAGGTTTTCAAAAATAGGATCTCCGCCAAAAGTAAGCGAGATCTCGGAGAGCTGTAAAAGGGGTGCGCGTGCCATGCAGGCCTGCTACGCAAGGCCCGCGCAAAGCGCAAGCCCCAGCATCATCTTGCCTTAAATACTCAAGATCAAAGCCAGCCTAAAGCGCCCCAGCCCTCGCTTTTCCCTAAATACTCCCACCGGAGAACGGCCCCGCTGGGGCCACTCAAAACTCGCCCCCAGCGCCAATCAGTCCTTATCCCGCCAGCGCACCATCTGCCGCATCATCCCGTGCAGCATCCGCACGTCGTGGCTGGTCATAGGCATCCGGCTCCACAGGTTGCGCAGGTTCAGCTTCATGCTGTCGGCCTTGTGGTCTGGGAAAAAGAAACCCGCCTGCTCCAGCGTGTCCTCGTAATGCTCGGCTAGCTTTTGCACCTCTATCGTTTCGGCCAACTCGGGCTGGCCAAAGGCCTCGCGCAGCGTGGCCCCTTGCTGCCGCTGCCATTCATATGCAGTCAACAGAACGCATTGGCCTAGGTTCAGGGACGCAAATTGTGGGTTTACGGGAACCGAAATTATCGCATTAGCCTGCGCCACATCGTCGTTCTCAAGCCCTGCCCGCTCTGGCCCGAACATCACGGCGACTTTCTCGCCGCGGGAAATGCGGGCGGCGGCGTCTTGCATCGCCTCTTCGGGTGTCAGCACAGGCTTTGTCAACTCTCGGGGCCGCGCGGTGGTGGCATAAGTATAGTGGCAGTCGGCCAGCGCGTCCGCCGTGGTGTCGAACAACTGCGCCTCGTCCAGCAGTCGGCCAGCGCCTGATGCCATTGCTACAGCGCGCTGGTTCGGCCAGCCGTCGCGTGGCGCGGTGATGCGCATCCGGTCCAGACCGAAATTCCACATCGCGCGCGCGGCGGCCCCGATATTCTCGCCCATTTGCGGGCGGATCAGGACAAAGGCGGGTTGGGGCGTGGTGCTGGGCATGGGGCGTATCCGAAAAGGTCCGGGCCTGATAAGCTGCAAGTGCAGCCAAGACAAGGAGACGGCGCATGGCATTTGATGCGTGCCCCGCCCATCTGTGGCTAGAAGATCTGGCGGATCAGCCGAGAATCACCCAGATGCGCATATTCGGCGGTCTGTGTTTCGCGCAGTTCGGCCAAATGCTCTGAGGCGTCATACGTGACGGCGGCATGGCGCGGGTCGGCAAAGTGCATATGGCGCAGGCCTGCACAATGGAGGGCGTCACGCCGCTCGCCTTTACTGGGTGTCTTATGGGCGGGCTGGTTGATCTGGACGCGGACCTGATGGCGGATGATGTGCGGCGCGCCACCGTGCTGGCCTTAGCACTCGATTTCGTCGCAAGTCTGCCACCGAAGTAGCCAAGCCTGCGAAAGAGCGCTAGAACGCGGCAACCTTCATACCGGATGCCCGCCATGACCGACGCTGACGATCTGCCACAACTTTACCTGATCACCCCGACAGAGCTGGATCTGGACACGTTTCCAGACCGTCTGGCCGCCTGCCTTGACGCCGTGCAGATAGCCTGCGTGCGCTTGACGCTGGCGACCCGGGACGAAGACAAGATTGGCCGCGCGGCAGATGCCGTGCGTGCGGTCACGTCCGAACGCGATGTGGCGCTGGTAATCGAGCGGCATGTGCAGATGGTCGCCCGCCATGGCCTCGACGGTGTGCATTTGCTCGACGGTGCCCGCTCGATCCGGCAGGTCCGCAAGGATCTGGGCGAAGACGCCATTGTCGGCACCTTCTGCGGCCAGTCGCGCCACGACGGCATGACCGCCGGAGAGTTGAACGCCGACTACGTCAGCTTTGGCCCGTTGGGCGAGACAGCACTGGACGACGGCAGCCGCGCCACGCTGGAGCTGTTCGAGTGGTGGTCCAAGATGATCGAAGTCCCCGTCGTCGCCGAAGGCGCGCTGGACATCGAATTGATCCGCGTCGTCAGCCCGCATGTTGATTTTTTCGGCATTGGAGAAGAGATCTGGAGCGCCGACGACCCCGTCGCGACACTTCAGCAGATGATTGGCGCGATGTCCTAGCCGTCCACGTTACAGCGCGGATCTGACCTGCTCGGTCAGATCCTGCGCCAGCGCCTTGCGATCCATGCTCGGCGCCAGCGTTCGTGGCGGGTGATACGTCACGGTCACATGACCCTGCTGCGGCAGCGCCAGCATCGCCACCAGGTGCGGGCCGAAATCCATATCCCCCCACCAGCCATAGACACGCGGAACGGCCCCTTTGGGCGCGACATAGGACAGCGTGACAGGCTGTACATGCATCCCCAACGCGATCAGCGGCGCAAACAGCGTCGGCTTGAACGGCATTACCTGCACGCCGTCGCTTGATGTCCCCTCGGGAAAGAATACCAGCGTCTGCCCCAGTTCGAGCTTTGCTGTCAGCAGCGCAACATCCCGCGCCGCCGCGCGCCTGTCGCGGGTGATGAATACTGTGCCTGTGGCGCGGGCCAGCCAGCCGATGCCGGGCCAGCGTGCAACCTCTGACTTGGACACGAAAACTACGCAGCCGCCGGCGTTCAGCACGAAGATATCCAGCCAGCTGACGTGATTCGACACCAGCGCACCGCCCTGCGGCATGGGCATGCCGATCACATCGCACCGCAGCCCCATCAGCCACAACGCCCCTTGGCACACGCGTCGGGTGATATGCGGCGTCCATGGGCGGTGGGCACGGTAGAACGCAATCTCAATCGGGCGCAGGGCCACCAGCAGCGCTAATCCTCCAAAGACCAGCGTCCCCATGGGCACGGCCCGCCGCAGCACGCGCAGCAGGACGCGCGGCGTCATTGGCTGCGTTTCAGGTGGCGGTGCGTCCTGCCAGGTCATCCCATACGCTCTGGCGCTGCGCGTGCGCGCTGTGCGGCGCTCATCAGCGCGGGATCAAGGATCATGCAGACATCCACAGTGTTAAAGGCTGCGTCGATGCACGCCCCCTCGCCCACCACGCCACCAAGGCGCAGGTAGGCCTTAATCAGCGGCGGAATGGCCCGCAACGCGGCCTTGCGGTCAGCAGGCCCGGTTTGGGGCATTGGCACAGCGCCCGGTCCGGTCGCCTGCGCGCGCAAATGCGCAGGGGCAAGGTGATGCTGGCGCAAATAGGCCAGGGGCTGTGCCAGCGCGGCGGC
>CAWUXN010000340.1:0-4376 GCA_963926415.1 uncultured Loktanella sp. | reverse complement strand
GGTTGGCCCCAATGGCAAAAGCAACAGACGCACAAAAGAACGTGACACCGAGCGCCGAAGGGCTGGCTACCGCCGCCCGCAGCGCCCAAAGCGGCAAAGGATTGCCGCCGGTCCATCTGTGGAACCCGCCCCATTGCGGTCAGATCGACATGCGCATCGCGCGGGACGGGACGTGGTTCTATCAGGGTACGCCCATTGGAAGGCCAGCGCTGGTGCGGCTTTTTTCTACGATCCTGCGGCGGGATGGCGATGACTACGTTTTGGTCACTCCGGTCGAGAAGGTCGGTATCACGGTCGATGATGCACCCTTTGTTGCGGTCGATTTCCAGCAGCGTGGCGGTGATCTGGTGTTCGAGACGAACGTCGGCGACACGGTCGCCGCTGATGCAGATCACCCGATCCGGGTGACGCGCGATGCCATCAGCGGCGAGCCGTCGCCCTATGTCATGGTGCGCAACAAGCTAGAGGCGCTGATTGATCGCAAGAGTTTCTACCGACTGGTCGAGCTGGGCGAGACGCAAATCGTCGATGGTGTGGATTGGTTCGGTCTGCGGTCAGGTGGCGAATTCTTTGCGATCATCCCGGCGGAAGAGCTGCCGGGTTAGACCGGCTTGAAGCTCATTTCCACGACATAGCCGTCTGGCGTGCTGCGGCGGTCTACGGTGGCAGCGATCTGCTGGGCAGAGGCGTCCATTATCCGTAGGCCCAGCGATGTCAGCGGGTCGTGCTTTGTCTCGTCTTCGATAGCGCCGACACCGTTGTCACGGCAGACCATCTGTACCTTGCCGTCGGGGGCATAGGCTAGGGTTACATGCACCTCGCCGGATTGATCCGCGGGAAAGGCATGCTTGATCGCGTTGGCGATACATTCGGACGCAACAACGGCCAGCGCCGTCGCCTCGGTCGAGGCGAGCTCGAACGCGGCGATGTCGGATTTTATGGTCACATTATCGGGGCAGGTTGCGGCCAGATGGCCTAGCACACCGTCCATAAAGGGCTTCATGTTGACCTTGGCGATACTGCTGGACTGGTGCAGTTCGCGGTGCAGAGCGACGATGGCGGCGACACGGCGTTCGACCGCGGCAAATGCGGTCAGCGCTGCGGGGTCCTGAATCTTGCTGGCATAAAGACGCAGCAGCGACTGCACCGTCTGCAGCGAATTCTTAACCCGGTGGTCCATCTCTCCGCGCAGGATTTCCTGATTGCGCAGGGTGCGGCGCAGTTCCAGCTGGTTCATCACTTGGTTGGCCAACGTACGCAGGGTCTGACGTTGCAGATCGGTCAGGCGGCGGGGCTTGTCATCCAGCACGCACAGGGTGCCGATTGCCAGCCCATTAGGTGCCCGCAATTGGACGCCTGCGTAAAAGCGCATCCCTCTTTCGGTGACCACCAGATGGTTGTCGGCTGTGCGGGGGTCTTCTGTGGTATCGTGAATCTCTAGCAGCTCGTCCTGCAGCAGGGCGTGATCGCAGATCGCAAAGTCACGGGGGGCGTATTCCTCATCAAAGCCATGCTTGGCCTTGAACCACTGGCGCGACTCATCGACCAGCGACACAAGTGAAACCTTTGTTTCGCAAATGCGCGATGCCAGTGCGACGACGTCGTCAAAATCGGATTCTGCCGGGGTGTCGATGATGTCGTAATCCGCCAACGCCTGCAGACGTTCGGCTTCTTGGGGGTGCGAAGGCGCGCGCATAATGCGATTTCCAGTAAAAAACGTCACTGAGGCCCGTATGTCGCCTGACATACGGGGTGATGCAAGTCCGGAAAACTGCGCTGCTATTGGATAACCGTAAAAGGCCGCCCGCGTCTGTCGCGGACGGCCTGTTTTTGTAGCTTAGTGCAACCCGCTTAGACGCTTGTGCAGATATACTTCATCTCGAGGTAGTCGTCGGTGCCGTGGTGGCTGCCTTCGCGGCCCAGGCCGGACTGCTTGACGCCGCCAAAGGGTGCAACTTCGGTGCTGATCACTCCGGTGTTTACGCCGACGATGCCGTATTCCAGCGCTTCTTGCACTTTGTACACGCGGCTGATGTCCTTGGCGTAGAAGTAGCTGGCCAGACCAAAGATCGTATCATTGGCCATCGCGATGACTTCATCTTCGTGCTCGAACATGAACAGCGGCGCGAAGGGGCCAAAGGTTTCTTCGGTCGCGACCTTCATGTCCTGCGTGGCACCCGTCACAATGGTCGGCTGGAAGAACTGACCGCCCAGCGCGTGTTCTTCACCGCCCGTTAGCAGCTTGCCACCTTTGGACAGAGCGTCGGCCAGATGTTCTTTTACCTTTTCCTTTGCAGAGGGTTCGATCAGCGGGCCAAGGTCGGTGCCCGCGGTCAGGCCGTCTCCGACGGTCAGCTTTTCGACCGCGACCTTCAGCTTTTGTGCAAACTCGTCATAGACGCCCTTTTGCACATAGATCCGGTTGGCGCAGACGCAGGTCTGACCGTTGTTGCGGAACTTGCAGGCTATGGCCCCTTCGACGGCGGCGTCGATGTCGGCGTCATCAAACACGATGAATGGCGCGTTGCCGCCCAATTCCATGGAGCATTTCATGACCTGATCGGCGGCCTGCTTCAGCAGGATGCGCCCAACTTCGGTGGACCCGGTAAAGGTCAGTTTGCGCACGATGGGGTTTTCGCAGAATTCCTTGCCGACTTCGGACGAAGACGACGACGTCACGACCGAAAATACGCCCTTGGGTACGCCAGCCTCTTCGGCCAGTTTGCCCATGGCCAGCGCCGACAGGGGGGTCAGCGACGCAGGGCGCACGATAAAGCCGCAGCCGACGGCGAGCGCGGGCGCGACCTTTCGGGCGATCATCGCGTTGGGAAAGTTCCAAGGCGTGATCGCGGCGGCCACGCCGATGGGCTGCTTGATGACCATGATGCGCTTGTCCGGGCCGTGGCCGGGGATGGTTTCGCCGTAATTGCGCTTGGCCTCTTCGCCGAACCATTCGATGTAACTGGCACCGTAGGCGATCTCGCCCCGGCTTTCGGTCAGGGGCTTGCCCTGTTCGGCGGTCATGATGATGGCCAGATCTTCTTGGTTCTCCATCATCAGATCGAACCATTTGCGCATGACGGCGGCGCGGGCCTTGCCGGTCTGCGCCGCCCAGCCCTTGCGGGCCTTGTCTGCAGCGGCAATGGCGATCTTGATTTCTTCACGGCTCAGGTCCGGAACGGTGGCGATGACATCGCCGCGTGCAGGGTTCGTCACATTGATCGTCTTTCCCGATTTTGCGTCGACCCATTCGCCGGCCAGAAATGCCTTTTGGCACAGCAGGTCCGGACGCTTGAGGTGGCTGGCAAGGTCTGTGGTTTTGTCAAGCATGGCGCTCTCCGCAATTCAGGATAGGATTGCGCTATGCATATAGAGTGCGACTGGGAAAGGAAACGACGATGGAACTGGATGACGATTATGCAAACGAGCCGCATATTCCGGGCGGCGACGGGTTCGCGGCGCTATGGAAAAGCAAGGCCGAAGCGTTTCGTGCGGCGGTGCCTGGCGTGCTGAACCAGCCCTATGGTGAGCGCCCGCGCGAAGTGTTTGATCTGTTCGAACCTAAGCACCGCGCGCTGGGCACCGTTGTTTTCGTGCATGGTGGTTATTGGCGGAGCACGGACAAGGACCTGTGGACCCATCTGGCTGCAGGGCCGCTGGCGCGGGGGTGGCGGGTTGCGGTTGTCGATTATGACCTGTGTCCCTATGTGACGATCCCGCAGATCAGGCAGCAGATCGCCGCGGCGGTGAACGCGATCGCCGCCCGTTGCTCCGGCCCGTTGCGGCTGGCCGGGCATTCGGCGGGCGGACATCTGGTGGCGCAGATGCTGGATCCGCAGGTAGCCGGTGATTGGTTGGACCGGGTGACCGGCGTCGTGCCGATTTCTCCGCTATCAGATTTAGAGCCGTTTTTGCGCACCAGTATGAATGCGGACTTCGGGTTGGATGCGGCCACGGCGCGCGCTGAGAGCCCGATCCATCAGCCGGTCCCTACTGTGCCAGTCACAGTCTGGGTCGGCGGGGCAGAGCGGCCCGCGTTTCTGGATCAAGCCCGCTGGCTGGGGCAGGCATGGAATTGCCCGGTCGTCATCGACGCAGGTCGGCACCATTTCGACATTATTGCAGGGCTGGAGGATGCTGGATCAAAGCTAACAGACGCGGTTGTCGGGGGATAAAGCCCGTCAGGCCGCGACGATGACGTGGCCTAGGTAAGTCAGATGTGTAGTGTCTTCGAGTGTATAGGGCAGATCATGAAAGGCGTTTTCTCTGTCTCTCTCTTTCTTGTTCTCTGTCGCTCTCTCTGTCGCTCTCGCTCTCTCTCTCTCTCTCTTGCTCTCTCTCTCGCTCTCGCTCTCGCTCTCTCTGTCGCTTTCGCT
>CAWUXN010000339.1:0-4174 GCA_963926415.1 uncultured Loktanella sp. | reverse complement strand
GAAACGGTCACGAAACGCGCCGCATCGTCCTGCAAAGTGCCATCGCGATAGCGCGGCTGCGCGGGATCGCCGGACCACTCTGGCATCGCCTCCCCGTCGTAGCCGGTCAAAAGCGTGCCGTCCGGGCCATGGATTGCGTAAAAAATACGGTCGTCCGGGGCCAGCGACAGCAACCCAAAGGCCGAGACGGGCAACTCGATCACCGGCTCGCCCTGGCTAATGGAGATGGATTCCGCGATGTCCTGCGCCGCACCTACCAAAAGCGGATCAAAGGCCTGCCGCGCAGCGCTGCGGCCATAGGCAAAAGACGCCAGCGCCACGACGATGCCGCCCAGTGCCAACAACGACAGCACACCCACCATGACCCGGCTGACCAGCGTCCAGCGGTGATGCGGCGAGCCGCTAGGCATCCGCGCAGATCCGGTAACCGATGCCGCGCTGGGTTTCGATCCGCACACCGGATGCGGCGATCCGCTTGCGCAAGCGGGCGATATAAAGCTCGATCGCGTTCAGCCCGACATCGGCATCGTCAAAGGTAAAAAGCCCCTCGTACAGGCGCTGTTTACTGATGGCTTGCCCTTGGTGGCGCAGGAGCAGGCCCAGCAAGGCAGCTTCCCGCCTCGTTAAATCCAACGCGGTACCGTCTAGCGTGGCGGTCTGGGTTGCAGGGGAAAAGGCTAGCGGCCCAAGGCGTAGGGCGTCGGTTTTCTGATCCGCGTCGCGCCGCATCAGGGCGCGTAGGCGGGCGTCCAGTTCGCGCTGATCGAAGGGTTTCACCAGATAATCGTCCGCCCCCAGGTTCAGCGCCGAGACACGGTCATCAACGGAAAACAGCGCCGTCAGCATCAGCACAGGTGTGCGGTCGCCGCGGGCCCGCAGGTCTTTGAGCAGGTCAGTGCCGTGGCGGTCTGGCAGGTTGATATCCAGCACCATGGCGTCATAGCGTTGGATGGCCAGAAAATCCTCGGCGTCCGCCGCGCTACCTGCGACATCGCAGGCCATGCCCGTTTTTCCCAGCCTCATAGCGATGGCTTCGGCCACATCTGCAGCATCTTCGACGATCAGAACCCGCATGATTTCCCCACTTCCGCGCCTCGCCTGTAACCGCACATGTCCGGCATGACAGGTTCGCGACAGCTTTAATGCCTAAGATCTTATCAGCCATTCGCGAGGAGACCGCAATTCTGCGGTGCGTTGGCTACGGCTTCCGGGCAGCCCAAGTCCCGGCAAAATCGAATCTGGAGGGATTTCCACATGACTATCAAGGCAACGCGCCTAACCATCGCCGCAGTTCTGCTCGGCGCATCGACCATGGCCGCATCGGCGCAGGGCTTTACCCCCGAAAGCCCAGAGTGCATCGCACCCGCCAACCCCGGCGGCGGCTGGGACTTTACCTGCCGTCAGGTCGGCAAGCTGTTGCAGGACGAAGGTCTGATCGAAAAGACCATGCAGGTTGTGAACATGGCCGGCGGCGGCGGCGGCGTGGCTTATGCCGAAGTCGTCAACAAGCGTGCGGACAGCAACGATCTAATCGTCGCAGCATCGTCGGCCACCACCACCCGTCTGGCGCAGGGCGCATACCCAGGCAACACGATGGACCAGGTCCGTTGGCTAGCATCGGTTGGCGCTGATTACGGTATTATCGCCGTGGGTGCCGATTCCGAGATCGCCGACCTGCCCGCCCTGCTGGAGCAGATCAAGACCGATCCGACCACCATTTCCATCGCTGGCGGCTCTGCCGTGGGCGGTTGGGACCACCTGAAGGTGCTGATCGCTGCCAACGCTTACGGCATCGATGACGTGCGTTCGATTAAGTACATCGCTTTTGACGGCGGCGGCGAGGCTGTGACCCAGCTGTTGGCTGGATCTGTGCAGGCCTTCACCGGCGACGCATCGGAAGCCAAAGGCTTTGTTGAAAGTGGCGACATCCGCGTGC
The DNA here is from genome assembly GCA_963926415.1 of uncultured Loktanella sp. Taxonomy (GTDB): domain Bacteria; phylum Pseudomonadota; class Alphaproteobacteria; order Rhodobacterales; family Rhodobacteraceae; genus Loktanella. The sequence continues at coordinate 2,238 of CAWUXN010000339.1, read as the reverse complement.
TGGCCGTGCTTGCCCCAGAGCGTCTGGAAGGCGACTTTGCCGACTTCCCGACCGCCAAAGAGCAGGGCATTGACGCCATTGGCGCAAACTGGCGCGGGTTCTATGCTCCCGGCGACATGAGCGACGAAGCCTATGAAGCATGGGTTGCCAAGATCGGCGAGCTCTATGCATCCGACGCTTGGAAAGACGTCATGGCGAACAACGGTCTGGCCCCACTGAACCTGCAGGGCGCTGAATTCGAAGCCTTCGTGGCCCAGAATATTGCCGAAATCGAAGCCATTTCCAAGGAAATCGGCATCATTCAGTAAGCGGCTTTACCGCCGTTGAACATCAGGGGCGCTGCAACCGCGTTGCGGTGCCCCAACTGTTCACCCCTTCCCAACATCACTGTCAAAGGATCCCATCATGACCGATCGCATTTTTGGCGTCGTCGGCCTTCTTCTGGCGATCGGCTTTGCGCTGGCTGCGCTAACGATTCAGGAAAGCTTCCTCTCTGACGCCGTCGGGCCCAAGGCCTTTCCGCTGATCATCGCCACTATCCTCGGCCTCAGCTCTGCCGTGATCGCGCTGCGCCCGGACGAATCCCCGCAGTGGCCCGCCCTTGGCCTTCTGGTCGAGGTTTTTGCCGCGGCCGTCGTCATGGTGATGTATGCACAGTTCCTGCCCGTGGCCGGTTTCATCATCGCAACGTTCTTTGCCTCTGCCTATCTGACCTGGCGCCTGGGGTCGGGTCTGGTCGGATCGCTGATGACCGGCGTTGGCACTTCGCTCGGCATCTACATCGTCTTTCACCTCGTGCTGGGCCTGTCGCTCGCACGTGGCCCCCTTGGTTTCTAAGGACGTATCACCATGGACACCCTATCATCACTCGCCGATGGCTTTGCTATCGCGCTGACGTGGCAGAACATTCTGCTGGCCCTGTTGGGCTGCTTTCTGGGCACGATCATGGGTGCCCTGCCCGGTCTTGGCCCATCGAACGGCGTCGCGATCCTGATCCCGCTGGCCTTTACCCTTGGCCTTGGGCCGACCGCATCGCTGATCCTGCTTACCTCGGTCTATTATGGGGCGATGTATGGCGGACGGATTTCGTCGATCCTGCTGAACATTCCAGGCGACGAGCCTGCGATGATGACCTGTCTTGACGGCTATCCCATGGCGCAAAAGGGCATGGCTGGTCAGGCGCTGTCGCTATCGGGTCTGGCGTCCTTTGTCGGTGCGTTCTTTGCCACTTGGGGCTTGATCTTTCTGGCACCGCAGCTTGTCAAGATTGCACTGCTGTTCGGCCCTGCGGAATACTTCGCCCTGTTCGCACTGGCGTTCATGACGCTGGGCGGCGTGTCGTCCACAAACCAAGCCAAATCGGCCTTTGCGGCCGCCCTTGGCCTTGGCCTTGCGATGATCGGTGTGGACACCCAAACCGGCGTGCCGCGCTTCACCTTTGGCGAGGTTCATCTGTATGACGGCATCGACTTCCTTGTCGCCATCGTCGGCCTGTTCGCCCTGTCAGAGGTGTTTATCTTCCTCGAGAACCGCCACGGCGAGGCCAGCGCTGATGCCGCCAAGATCAAGGTTGGCCGCCTGACGCCGCCGATGTCGATGATCAAGCAGACGACCCCGACGATGATCCGGTCCACGATCCTTGGCTTCCTTGCCGGCGTGTTGCCGGGTGCGGGTGCGTCCTTGGGATCGTTCATTGCCTATTCGTTCGAAAAGCGTCTGGTCGATCCCGAAGGCAAAACCTTTGGCAAAGGCGATCCACGCGGTGTCGCTGCCCCCGAGGCAGGCAATAACGCCGCAGCCGGCGGTGCGCTGGTTCCCATGTTGGCGCTGGGTGTACCGGGGTCCGGCACCACGGCGGTTCTGTTGGCCGTGCTGCTGTCGCTCAACATCACCCCCGGCCCGCTGCTGTTCAGCCAGAACCCCGACGTCGTCTGGGGCCTGATCGCGGCGCTGTTCATCGCGAACTTTATGCTGCTGGCGTTGAACATTCCGATGGTCGGCATCTTTACCCGCGTGCTAATGGTGCCGCCGCGAATCCTGATGCCAGTGGTCGCGATGGTGTCCTTTGTCGGGATCTACGGAATCTCAGGCTCGTCCTTTGACTTGATGGTCATGGTCGGTTTTGGCCTGATGGGCTGGGTGCTGCGCAAGCTGGACGTGCCGTTGGTACCGATCATCCTTGGCACGTTGCTGGGCAATGCGATGGAAAACAACCTACGCCGCGCGATCACCATCGAC
>CAWUXN010000338.1:0-2760 GCA_963926415.1 uncultured Loktanella sp. | reverse complement strand
ATGCGCGCCAGATCGCTGCGGCGCTGGAGCAGGCCGGGGCCGATGCGGTGGCGTCTTTGGCCGGGGTGACGCAGCGGGCCATTCCGTTGCCTCTGCCCACGCGGGTTGGCGGCTTTGGCGGGCGCGATGGGTTCATCGCCTATGTCAAAGATGCAGGGATCACCGCTGTTCTGGATGCGACCCACCCCTTTGCGGACCAAATTAGCGCGCGTACCAGCGCCGTCTGCGCCGAACTGGGCCTGCCATATTTGTATCACCTGCGCGCGCCTTGGCTGCCAGAGGGCGATGACAACTGGCGCGAGATCGCGCGGGAAGAGGACGCCGCCGCCCTGATTCCACAGGGCAAGACTGTATTCTTAGGCACAGGGCGCCAAACGCTCGACCGGTTTGCCAATCTGAAAGGGCGGCGCGTGATCTGCCGTCAGATTGACCCGCCAACGGCACCTTTTCCGTTCGAGGGCGGCAAGTTCTTGATCGGACGTCCGCCGTTTTCCGTTGATCACGAGATAGACATCTTTGCCGCTCTTGGCATCGACTGGATCGTGGTCAAGAACGCGGGGGGCGAGGCTAGCCGAACCAAGTTGACGGCTGCGCGAGAGTTGGGGATTCCCGTCCTGATGATCCGCCGCCCGCCGCCGCCGGAAGCCGCGCAGATCACGGACTCCGTCACCGCTGCGGTCGATTGGGCTCTGGCCCAGTGTCGGGTGCGAATATAACCGGCCGGATTATCAAGGACGATGCCTGCGTGGCGGAAGGCGCTGATTGGCTGGCTGCGGGCGATCCGCGCTTTCACCGGGCGCTTGGGCTTGTCACGCCGCTGCCGTTGCGGTTGCGCAACGACGGATTTCCGGCGCTCGTCTCGGCCATTTGCGGCCAGCAGGTCAGTGTCGCTTCGGCCAATGCGATCTATGCCCGGTTGGATGCGGCGGAGATGAACGTGCCGGAAACCGTTCTGGCCAGTAGCGAAGATGACTTGCGCGCCCTTGGCCTGTCGCGGCCCAAGGCGCGCTATGTGCACGCGCTGGCAGAGGCAAAGCTCGACTATGCGGCCCTGCGCGATCTGCCCAGCGATCAGGTCATTAAGACGCTGGTTGCTGTGCCCGGCATCGGCATTTGGACGGCCGAGATTTACGCCATGTTCAGCCTTGGCCGTGCCGATGTCTTTGCCTCCGGCGATCTGGCGTTGCAAGAAGGCGCACGCCAGCTGTTCGATCTGCCCGCGCGGCCCACGGACAAGGAGCTGCGCACTATGGCTGACGACTGGTCGCCCTGGCGGTCTGTTGCGGCGCGGCTGCTCTGGGCCTATTACGCCCATATGAAATCACGCGAGGGGATCCGATGACACGCGCACTTAACGCAGGCCGCAAAGAACCGGCATCAGGTGAAGTCCGCGCTGCGGTCGTATTTTTGCATGGTTACGGGGCCAACGGGGCCGACCTGCTGGGGCTGGCTGATCCGCTGGCCGACCACATGCCCGACACCTTGTTCCTCGCCCCTGACGCGCCAGAGGATTGCGCAGGCTCGCCCATGGGTTTTCAGTGGTTCCCGATCCCTTGGATCGACGGTAGTTCGGAAGAGGAATCAGAGGCTGGGATGCGCCACGCGGCGGACGATCTGAACGCCTTTTTGGACGGCATTATGGTGGACGAAGACTTGTTGCCCGAACAGGTCATGGTGCTGGGCTTTTCCCAAGGCACGATGATGGCGCTGCATGTGCTGCCTCGCCGCGAAGACCCGGTCGCTGGCATTGTCGCGATATCTGGCCGGTTGCTGCAGCCGGAACTGTTGGTGGACGAGGTCGTATGTCGCCCGCCGGTTTTGTTGATCCACGGCGATCAGGACAACGTTGTGCCGCCGCAATCGCTGCCCCTCGCGGCAGAAGCGTTGCAGGGCGCAGGCTGGACCGAGGTTTTTGCCCACGTCATGAAGGGCACCGCCCACGGTATCGCGCCGGATGGGCTTCAGGTCGCTCTGGCCTTTATGGTTGATCGTTTGGGCATGGATTAAGGTTTTTTATCGTCGCCAGAGTAACAATCCGGATGCCGCAAGAGTGGTGGAGGGAACGTGGACAGATTATTAACTATCATCGCGCTCCGGACGCCCACGGATATGGTGTTCGAGGCGATGCTGTAGCTTTTGGCGATTGGCATGATAAACTGGGGCCATGATGCGCCGCAATCAGGGCGTCGAACAACGGCTTTTTCTGTAATGTGTGGGATGCGACCTTTGTTGGCTGGCCCATTTTGTTGCTCAGCTTGGCGTTGCTGGACCATCTGGCAAAGCTGCAGCGTAAGTTGGTGCGCCTTGCCACGACGGATATGCTGACAGGGCTGCCCAACCGCCGCGCCTTTTTGGTTGATATTGCTTACGATACGCATTTGCACCGCAGCGGCAGCTTTTTGATGATTGATCTGGACTGTTTCAAACGAATCAATGTTCCCTTTGGCTATCAGGTTGGCGATTTGTGCCTGCGGGCGGCGGCGGATTTTCTGCTGGATAACGCCCGGACCCCGCTTTCCTGCGCCCGGCTATGAGGAGAGGAATTCCGAATCTTCGTACTCGGCGCGGCGCAGGACAGCGCGGCATTGGCGGACCGATTGGCCAAGGTGTTTGCCATCGATGTGCCCGACGTGGGCATCGTCGTGCTGACCATGTTCATAGGCCAGACGACGGAGGAGGCGGGGAACGGGGTTGGCATGGTCATGGCGATTTACGTCGCCAAGGCCAAGGGGCGCGCTCTCGTCGCCATATGGACGACGC
>CAWUXN010000337.1:0-10219 GCA_963926415.1 uncultured Loktanella sp. | reverse complement strand
GAGGGGGGCTATGCCCCCCGGACTTCCCCTTCCCCCCGAAGTATTTATGACCAGAAGAAGGCCTTAGGGTTTGTCGTCGGTCAGGTAGTGGCGGATGTTGTCTTGAAAGCTGTCGTCGGCCGTCAGGCCAAGGCGGGTAGCTTTGTCTGCATGGATGTCCCAGCGCCAGCCGGACACGATGCGCTGCACGTCCGGTTGCGGAGCCCAGTCGATTAGGGTCGCCGGGCCGGGGCCTGCGACATCGGTCATGGCGTCAATCATCTGCGCGATGCTCCACGTGCGGCCGGGCATTTGCATGACGCGGTTTTGGCCCAGATTGGCGGCGTCGAGGTTCGCGCCTTTGATCAGGTTTTCGATGCATTTGCGTGGCGACAAATAGTAATGTTCAAAATCCGCATCGACGGGGCAGGTGGCGCGCTGCCCGTTCAGCGGCTCGCGTAGAATCGAGGACATGAAACCTGAAGCGGCGCGGTTCGGTTTGCCGGGGCGGACTGAGATCGTCGGCAGGCGGAAGGCGCGGCCGTCGATGAAGCCTTTGCGGCTATAGTCGTTGACCAAGATTTCCCCGATCGCCTTTTGCGCACCGTAAGAGGTTTGCGGGTTCGGGTAGCTGTAATCGCCCAGTGGATCGACCGCCTCGCCGCCATAGATCGCTATGGAAGACGTGAATACCACGACCGGCTTTGTGCCAAGGGTGCGGCAACGTTCCAGCACGTTGTAGGTGCCTAAAAGGTTGATTGACATGCCGGCGTCGAAGTCTTCCTCGGCATGCGATGACACGATGGCGGCGAGCAGGTAGATCACGTCGACCTTGTTGGTAACAGTCGCGGCGACGGAAGCAGGGTCTGCGATATCGCACCGGGTGGTGGCGATGGGGAAAGGGGCGTCGATGGGGGCTGGGTCGTTGATATCGGCCAGCGTCAGCTGCGTGATGGGTTGGCCGCGCAGGGCGCTGTCTTGCGCCAATGCGCGGGCCAGTTTCTGGCCGATCAGGCCGCCACCGCCGATGATGAGGATGTTCATGGGTTCGCTCCGCTTGGATTAAGATTTGCCACGAGGGCCAGAATGACTACGGCCAACATGGCAGCTGCCATGACGACGTTGATGCGGCGCTGTGCGCGGTCTGACAGGTTCAGTCGATGCAGGCTGGCCCCGGCATAGAGCCATACCAGGTGGATAGGAATCCAGATCAGGTTCATGATTAGCAGTTTCGACGCTGTCTCAAACATCAGGTTTTCGGGGGCGTAGGCAAAGTTCGCCATCAGCGTGGTGTTCACCGCATAGGCCTTGGGATTAATCAGCTGCAGCGCGATGCCGGACCGGGTGCCGGGGGCACGGTCGGCGGTGATGAAGGCAATGCGTGATCCGGCAAAGGCGATCTTGGCCGCGAGATAGATTAGATAGCCGAGGGAGGCCGCCATCAGCGCGTAACGCAGGGACGGCACGGCGAGGATCACAGCGGCAAGGCCGGTGATGACGGCCAGCAGCACAAGGTTCGTGCCGATGAACAGTCCGGCCAGATAGCGCAAGCCTGCGCGAAAGCCGAAGCCCGCGCCGACACCTGCGGTCGAGAGGACCCCGGGGCCGGGGGTGCCAATCAGGAACAGGACGGCGGCGGCGAAGGTCAGCACGGGCCGAATACCAGTTGCACCTTCATCGCGCGGCTACGGTCGTTGGCGGTGGCGAAGGCCTCCGCAAAGTCGGCCAGCGGAAAGCAGTGGGTCAGCAGGGGTGAGACGTCGATCAGCCCGTCCTGCATCATTTTGACCGCTAGCGGAAAGGTATCGTGAAAGCGGAAGGAACCCATGAGAGAGAGTTCGCGGGCCGTTATCATTATCATCGGCAAGCTCATGTCGCCAGACAGGCCAAGCTGAACGATCTTGCCGCGCGGGCGCAGGCTGGCGATGCCGCCGGTCAGGGCCGGCTGCGCGCCGGAGCACTCGAACAGCACGTCCAGCGCGCCTTTGCCCGTGCTGTAGGGGGCCAACGCATTAGGGTCTAACCCCGTATTTAGGGTCACATCGGCCCCGCATTGGCGGGCGATGTCGAGGACCGGTTCTGCGATGTCGGTTGCTATGATTTCGGCGGCACCGGCGCGGCGCGCCGCAAGGATCACGAGGTTGCCAATAGGTCCGCAGCCGGTGACCAGCACGCGTTTGCCAAGCATATCGCCGGTGCGGGTGACAGCATGCAGGGCGACGGCGAGGGGTTCGGCCATGGCGGCCTGCGACGCGTCCAGTCCGGTGGCGACAACGCATTGCGCGGCGTCAGCGATCAGGGTGTCGCGAAAGGCACCTTGGATATGTGGAAAGGGCATCGCCGAGCCGTAGAAGCGCATATTTAGACACTGATTTGGCAATCCGCGCAGACATTCCGGGCAAGTATGGCAGGGGCGAGAGGGGGAGACGGCGACCAGATCGCCGACCTTTAGGATTGTGACGCCTGCGCCCAGTTCTGCCACCTCGCCCGCGACCTCGTGCCCGAGGATCATCGGTTCGCGCAGTTTGACCGCGCCAAAGCCGCCGTGGTTGAAATAGTGCAGATCGGACCCGCAGATCCCGCCACGCTTCATGGAAATTCGCACTTGGCGGGGGCCGAGGGCTTCGTACGGGGCGTCAGTCAAGCGCAGGTCGCGGGCCGCATAGGCGAATAGAGCGCGGGGCATTGAGGGCCGTCCTTGCATCGAGTGAATAATGGTATACCATTTCATCAATGCGGTTTGACGGCGTGTTGTCAAGGACGCCAAATGCACACAAGCGGGGGAGGTCCCATGGAATTGTTTGATCTGACCGGGCGCACGGCGCTGATCACTGGATCCTCGATGGGTATCGGTTTTGCACTGGCACGGGGGCTGGCCCAAGCGGGCGCGCGGATCGTGCTGAATGCGCGGAACGCGGAGCGGCTGGCTGGGGCGGCAGAGACATTGCGCAGGGAAGGGTTCGACGTCGATACACTCGTGTTCGATGTCACCGATGCCGCTGGGGTAAGGGCCGCTGTTGACGATTATGAACGCGAGCGGGCCATCGATATCCTGATCAACAACGCCGGGATGCAGCATCGCGGCCCGCTGGAGAATTTCGAGGTCGATGCCTTTGACCGCCTGATGCGGACGAATGTTAACTCGGTGTTCTATGTCGGGCAGGCGGTGGGGCGGCACATGATTGCCCGCGGCGCGGGGCGGATCATCAATATTGCCAGCGTGCAGACAGCTTTGGCACGGCCCGGCATTGCGCCCTACACCGCGTCCAAGGGGGCGATTGCGAACTTGACCAAGGGCATGGCGACGGACTGGGCCAAGCATGGCCTGAACTGTAACGCCATCGCGCCCGGTTATTTCGACACGCCGTTGAATGCGGCGCTGGTGGCGGATGCGGATTTCAGCGCTTGGCTGGAAAAGCGCACCCCGGCAGGGCGATGGGGCAAGGTCGAAGAGTTGGTCGGCGCGGCGGTATTCCTGTCGTCCAAGGCCAGCAGCTTTGTGAACGGGCAGACGATTTTCGTGGATGGCGGCATCACGGCAAGCCTTTAAGCGCCGGATTTTTCAGGGAGTGAAGACTATGAGTAAGCCAAAGATCGGATTTATCGGCGTGGGGTATATGGGTCATGGGATGGCCAAGAACCTCGTGCAAAAGGGCTATCCTTTGTGGATCAAAGGCAATCGAAACCGCACGCCGGTGGACAGCCTTGTCGCGATGGGTGCGACTGAGGTCGGATCTGCCCGCGAGATGGCGCAGGCTTGCGACATCATCCACCTTTGCCTGAGCAATTCGCCGCAGGTCGAAGACGTCTTTGGTGGGCCAGACGGGATTTTGGCAGGTGCCCGCGACGGCTTGATCGTGATCGACACGACGACGGCTGACCCGGTGTCCACCGCCAAACTGGCAGAGGCGTTGGCCGCTAAGGGCGGCAAGCTGATCGATGCACCGCTGGGCCGTACGCCCAAAGAGGCCGAGGCTGGCACGCTGGACGCCATGATCGGTGCCGATGAGGCGACATATCAGCATGTGCTGCCGGTGATTGAGTGCTGGGCGGGTAATATCACCCACGTCGGCGGGCCGGGGGCCGGGCACAAGATGAAGCTGCTGATGAACTTTATCAGCATGGGGTATGCGTCGCTGTATGCCGAGGCCACGGTTCTGGGCGCGGCTGTGGGCATTCCCCCCGCAAAGGTACGGCAGGTGATTGGCAGTAGCCGTTTGACGAACGGGTTCTTTGAGACCTTTATGACGTATGCCGTGGACCGCGAAGAGGTGCATAAGTTCACCATCGCCAATGCGGCAAAAGACCTGCGTTATGTCGGGGCGATGGCGGATGCGGCGGGGCTGACTACGATTATGGCATCGGCGGCCAAGCAGTATTTCGCGCAGGCCGAGGCGTCGGGGCATGGCGGCGATTTCGTTCCCTCGATCACTGACCGGGTTGGGGCGTTGAACGGCCTAGACATGGCGGCAGAGGCGAAGAAAAAATAATTTTTCGACGAAAAATCTTGGGGGGCCAGCCCCCGGCGAGGTGCGCCGCCCCCCGAGTTTTTTTGACTACAAGAACAGGGGGCGCGCGGGATCGCTGGGGCGCTTCGAATTGCGCTTGCATTTGGTATACCAAATTGACAGCCTGCGAACAGACATCTGGGGGAGAGACGAGGCCATGACAGATACACGTGCAAACAAGCGGTTCCGGTCGCAGGAGTGGTTTGATAATCCGAACAACCCGGGGATGACGGCGCTTTATCTGGAAAAGTATCAGAATGGCACGTTCAGCGCAGAGGAGCTGCAGGCGGATCGCCCCATTATAGGTATCGCCCAGACGGGCAGCGATCTGGCCCCCTGCAACAAGATTCACGTCTTTCTCGCCGACCGGATCAAGGCCGGCATTCGCGATGGTGGCGGTATTCCAATGGAATTTCCGGTGCACCCAATTCAGGAAACCGGCAAACGGCCGACGGCGGCGCTGGACCGCAACCTTGCGTATCTGTCCTTGGTCGAAGTGCTGCACGGCTATCCCATTGACGGGGTTGTGCTGACCACCGGCTGTGACAAGACGACTCCGGCGATGTTGATGGGTGCCGCCACTCTGGACCTGCCCGCGATTGCGCTGAATGGCGGGCCGATGCTGGATGGCTGGTGGAAGGGCAAGCGCGCGGGCTCTGGCACGATTATCTGGGAAAGCCGCCGGCTCCTGGCGGAAGGTAAGATTGATTACCCTGAGTTCATGAAGCGCGCCTGCGCGTCGGCACCGTCGCTTGGCCATTGCAACACGATGGGAACCGCCAGCACAATGAACGCGATGGCAGAGGCGCTGGGGATGACCCTGACCGGATCGTCCGCCATTCCAGCGCCGTTCCGCGAGCGGATGAACATGGCCTATGAGACGGGCAAGCGGATTGTGCAGATGGTGTTGGACGATCTGAAACCTTCGGACATCATGACGCGCGAGGCGTTTGAAAACGCCATCGTCGTGAATACCGCGATCGGCGGGTCCACCAATGCGCCGCCGCATCTGGCCGCGATTGCGCGTCATGTGGGCGTGGCGCTGGATGTGAAGGACTGGGAGACCGTCGGCTTTGACGCGCCGCTGCTGGTGAACATGCAGCCTGCGGGTGAATATCTGGGCGAGAGCTTTTTCCGTGCGGGCGGTGTGCCTGCGGTAATGGGCGAGCTGGCGAAGGCCGGGATGCTGCACATGGGCGCGATGACTGCCAGCGGGCAGACGGTTGGCGAGACTTTGGCCGGGATCGAGAGCGAAGATCTGGACGTGATCCGTCCGGTCAGCGATCCGATGCGGACCAAGGCGGGGTTCCTTGTTCTGTCGGGCAATTTGTTTGACAGCGCCTTGATGAAGACTTCTGTGATCTCTCCTGATTTTCGCGCGCGCTATTTGTCGAAGCCGGGGGCAGAGGGAATTTTCGAGGGTCGCGCCGTCGTGTTCGAGGGGCCGGAAGATTACCATGAGCGCATTAATAATGCCGATCTCGGGATCGACGCGGAGACTGTGCTATTCATTCGCGGTGTCGGTTGCGTCGGATATCCCGGCAGCGCCGAGGTCGTGAATATGCAGCCACCTGATGCGCTTATCCGGCAGGGGATTAATCATCTGCCGACCGTGGGTGACGGGCGCCAAAGTGGCACCTCGGAAAGCCCGTCGATCCTGAACGCCTCTCCTGAAGCTGTCGTTGGCGGCGGGCTCGCGCTGTTGCAGACCGGCGACCGGGTGCGGCTGGATCTGAACGAAAGCCGGCTGGACGCGCTGGTCGATGATGCGGAATGGGCGCAGCGCCGCGCCGATTGGGTGGAGCCGGTCCTGCATCACCAAACGCCGTGGCAGGAAATTTATCGCACACATGTTGGGCAGTTGGCGCAGGGCGGATGTTTAGAGCTGGCGACGGCCTATCAGCGGATCGCCCACGATCTGCCGCGCGACAATCACTAAGGGGAACGATATGGCGAGCATCATCATCACGGGCGCAGGCTCTGGCGTCGGCCGGGCCACGGCGCAGGCCTTCATCGACGCGGGCTGGGACGTGGGCCTTGTGGGGCGGCGCGAGGCACCTTTGACCCAGACGAAGGGCGACAGTACTGCGCTGGCCCTGCCCTGCGACGTGACAGACGAGGCGGCGGTGGACGCGGCCTTTGGGAAGGCATTTGACACGTGGGGCCGCATTGATGTGCTGTTCAACAACGCTGGCGTCAGCCTGAAGGGCGCGCCAATTGACGAACTGGCGGTGGACGATATCCGCAACTTGCTCGACGTGAACATCATGGGGGCCGTGATCGCGGCGCGCGCGGCGTTCGGCATCATGCGCAAGCAGGACCCGCAGGGCGGGCGCATCATCAACAACGGCAGTGTCTCTGCCTACGTGCCGCGCTGGGGCTCTGCGCCTTATACGATCAGCAAGCATGCGATCACTGGGCTAACGCGGACGCTGTCGCTGGACGGGCGGGCGTTTAACATTGCATGCGGGCAGATCGACATCGGCAACGCGCTGACGGACATGGCTGTTGCGATGACCAAGGGCGTGCCGCAGGCCGATGGCAGCATGGCAGTAGAACCGGTGATGGACGTGGCGCATGTGGCGTCGTCCGTGCTGCACATGGCGCAGCTGCCGCTGGACGCCAACGTCCAGTTCATGACTGTCATGGCCAGTGCCATGCCCTTGATCGGGCGTGGATGATGGAGATGCAGGGCCAGATTGCCGTCGTCACCGGGGCGGCGCAGGGGATTGGATATGCTGTGGCGCAGGCGCTTGCCGCGCGCGGCGTAAGCGTTGTCAGCTGGGACATGGACGCGGCGAACGAAGGCGCGATGGCGGGGCTGGGAGGCACTGCGATCAGCTGCGACATCACCGATCTGGACAGCGTGCAGGCGGCCTATGCCGCGACCTGCGACGCGGTTGGCGTGCCGCTGATCTGCGTAAACTCTGCCGGGATCGCCGGGCCGAATGCGCCGGTCGAAAGCTATGATCCGGCGGCGTGGCAAAAGGTGATCGACGTCAACCTGACGGGCACATTCAACGTCAACCGCACCGTCGTGCTGGGGATGAAGGCGGCAGGGTACGGGCGTATCCTGAACGTCGCCAGCATCGCGGGCAAGGAAGGCAACCCCAACGCCTGCGCCTATTCTGCGTCTAAGGCTGGGGTCATCGCCCTAACCAAATCGCTGGGCAAAGAGCTGGCGGCGCTCGATATCGCGGTGAATTGCATCACCCCGGCCGCTGCGCGCACGCGGATCTTCGATCAGATGAGCCAAGAGCATATCGACTATATGCTGTCAAAGATCCCGCGTGGGCGGTTTTTAGAGGTCGCGGAGGCCGCCAAGATGATAGTCTGGGCCGTGTCGCCGGAGAACTCTTTTACCACGGGTGCTGTGTTCGATCTGTCCGGGGGCCGCGCCACCTATTGATGCGCGGTCTTGTGCGCGCCGCCCGGCTGCCACAGAATGCGCGGCAAATTGGACATGGGGTGCATGACGTGAAACGGGATCTGGCCCTTGGGGTGGATGGCGGTGGCAGTGGCTGCCGCGCCGCGATCTGCGATGATCAGGGGCGTGTTGTTGGGGTGGGTCATGGCGGGCCTGCCAATGCGACCAGCGATTTTGACAGTGCCTGCACTAATATTGCGGGCGCGATTGCGCAGGCGATGAGTGCGGCAGGGGCCGATATGGATGGCGTGGCTGCTGGATTTTTGGGCCTTGCGGGGATGCGAACACCGCAACAGGTCAAGGCTATGATCGACAGATTGGGACTGATCCGCTGCACGGTGACCGAGGATCGGCCGTCGATGATCGCAGGCGCGCTGGGGGGCCGGGATGGTGCCGTCGCGGCGCTGGGAACGGGCAGTTTCATTGGCATTGCGCGTGGTGCTGATGTGCGCGCCGTGGGCGGCTGGGGTTTGCAACTGTCCGATCAGGCGAGCGCGGGATGGATCGGACGGGCGGGTCTGAGTGCAACGCTAGAGGCCGTGGACGGGATGCAAAATATGGGGCCAATGGCGCAGGCCATGTTGGCGCGGTGGAATGATCAGGTGGATGCCATTGTCGATTTTGCCACCACGGCCCGGCCGGTGGATTACGGCTTGCTGGCTCCATTTGTGACGGCGCATGGGGATAACGACCCTGCGGCGGCTGCGATCTTGCAGGCAGCGGCCGCGTGGATCGAGCGTGCGCTGGCGGCTTTGGGCCATGACGACGGGTTGCCGCTGGTGATGACCGCGGGCCTTGTGCTGCCTTGCGGCCATGGATGGCGCATGCGGGGCGGCAGTTTGCGGACCCGGCGGGTAGTGCACTGGATGGGGCGCTGTTGCTGGCGAGGCGTGCAGCATGGGATTGATCGCGCTGACAGGTTGCGATGTGCATGACGGGGTGCAGCTGCATTCCGGCGCGGTGCTGCTGGTGCATGACGGCGTTTGCGCCGGGATTGTCGCGCAGGTGCCAAGCGGTGCAGATGCGCGCGCGATGCCGCCGGGTTTCCTTGCGCCCGGCTTGGTTGATTTGCAGGTCAACGGTGGCGGCGGGGTTATGTTAAACGACGCGCCGACGACTGGCACGCTGCGCACCATGATCGCCGCGCACCGCAGCCTTGGCACCAGCGCCATGCTGCCGACGCTGATCACCGACTCCCCGGACGTGACCCGCGCCGCGATTGCCGCCGGGATCGCCATGCCTGATCTGCTGGGTCTGCATCTGGAAGGGCCACACTTGAGCGTGGCCCGCAAAGGTGCCCATGCCGCCGCGCTTATCCGACCGATGACTGAGGACGACTTGGCCGCCCTTTGCGATGCGGTGCAAAAGCTGCGCAACTTGATGGTGACGGTTGCCGCTGAGACTGTGACGCCGGACCAGATTGCGCGGCTGACTGCGGCCGGCGTGATCGTGTCACTGGGTCATTCAGAAGCCGATTTCGACACCTGCGCCATCGCCTTTGCCGCTGGCGCGCGCTGCACCACGCATCTATTCAACGCGATGAGCGGGCTTGGTCACCGTGCGCCGGGGCTGGTTGGCGCGACGCTGGACGGGGCGGGTGCTGCTGGCATTATCGCTGACGGCATCCATGTGCACCCCGCCGCCTTGCGCACCGCGTTGCGGGCCAAGGTGCGCGGCGCGCTTTTTCTAGTGTCCGACGCGATGGCCGTGGCGGGGACCGATCACACAGGCTTTACCCTGAATGGCCGGCGCATCACGCGGAACGGTGGGCAGCTGACGCTCGCTGACGGCACGCTGGCGGGTGCGGACCTGAGCCTGCCGCAGGCGATCGCCTATATGGTTGCGCAGGGCGGGGTTACGCCGGAACGGGCTATTGCCATGGCCACATCAACCCCCGCTAGCGTGCTGCGCTCAGCCGGTCATGCTGGGCGGTTGGTTGCGGGGCAAGTCTGCGATGTGGTGCATATGCCGCCTTACTTGAAAACGGCGAATATCCTGAACCTTTGACAGGTTTTTACTCCATTATCACGGACCGTCGCGCGGGTCGCTGGGCAACATGGGGTACATCAATAGATGCATAAATTGTGATCGGTCGGGGGGTTGCTACGCCAATGGTCCGGTCTAAAACCAAGCCTAGTCCTGACAAGGTTAACACCATGACCGATAACCCCGATTCCATGCTCCGCCGTCCTTTGGCCGATGTCCCGATTGTGTCTGCCAGCCTAGCGCTGGGGTCCACGGCCGCTGATGCTGCGACCGAGGCGCCCGCGCCCGTGGACCCAAAACAGCCGTTGTTCAATACGAC
>CAWUXN010000336.1:0-5788 GCA_963926415.1 uncultured Loktanella sp. | reverse complement strand
AATGTGTCGATTGCCTCTTGCGACAGATCCTTGGCCGACTTAGTGGCACCATGTATGTGCGTTAGCACACTCATGAGCTCGTCAATCTCGCTCTGGTTGAATTCTCGGTCACTGCGCGCAAAGCTTCCAAAGCTGCGGCTATCGTCGGTTTCCGTCGCGCAGGTGATGCCGAAATTCAAACCATGCTCTGCAGCGCGTTTCATAACGCGGGATGGATCGTCGGTAAGTTCAGACCAGCGGCAACTGCCGTAATTGGATAAGCCCCATGCCACTGTCGGATCGACCATGACTAAGGCATGAAAGGAATAATAGGTCGTCCAAGACTTCGGATAGGCCTGCAACAAGAAGGTCGGCGTTGCATAGCGGATGTGGAAAGCCAGTGCATACCCAGTAGGGGCAAGTACGGAGACCCGTTCGACGCGATCCAATATTTGCGCAACGTCTGACATGATCAAAAACCTATCGTTTTTGGTTTATTTTTTGCTGTCTGCGAAAATCTTATTTTCTTTTACATACTATTGAAATACTGTTCAATATTGCATTTTTAGGGTGCTAATAGCAGGGTAAATTCTACCTTATGGTACGACAGATGACCCCTCAGGACATAGAAAATGTGTCGCCTGCCGGGCATTATGTCGCTTTGCGTATCGGCTTTGCTTTCCCGATGGAGGAGATCAACGCGCTGCCGTGCGATTGGATTGATCATTACACCAAGAATCGGCTGATGTTGTTCGATCCGGTGATGCGATGGGCCTATTACAATACAGGCATTGTGCGGTGGTCTGATCTGAGGGCTGATGATCCCCACGGCGTGTTGACTATGGCAGGGTCCTTTGGGTTACGGTTCGGACTGACGGTTGCCGTATCTGATGTTAACATAGAAGGGCATCGGTCTTTTGCAAGTTTTGCGCGTGCAGATCGTGAATTCAAAGATCTTGAAACGCGGCTCTTACTGGCGTTTCTGACGCGGCGTCACATTGAAATGCTGCCCCCGACTAACCTAACCGCGGCCGAACTCGAGGCGTTGGCGATGGTCAAGGATGGCCAGCGGCTCAAGCAGATTGCCTATAATTTGGGCGTGACCGAAGGTGCCGTCAAACAACGGCTGAAGAACGCCAAAATCAAGCTTGGTGCCAATACCAGCACGCAGGCGGCCACCATGGCGCGGCAATTCAAGCTGATCTGAACGCGCCTCACCGTGGTCGGTTAATGTTTCGCGATGTGATGTGATCTCGCTAAGGGCCGCTGTTATGTTTACCAGGTGTCAACTGTGTTTGATGCAATCAGAGTGATATTAGCTAACAATGGATTCACCTAAAAAGAGAATTCACCATGGAAAACATTACCTTCAACCTGTCGACTCTGCACGTCCACGGCACAGCATTTATGACTTTCTGCACCTGCGGAATCTGTTTTTTGTCGATACGCTCGGCTGGCACATCCCCCATGACGAAGAAGTCGAGATGGACCAAAATGGCAACCCCAAGGCCTGGTATTAGCTGGTTCTGCGTGATGGCGAAGTCATCGGCGGCGCGTGGGCGATGGCCACGACCGCCACTTGGGGCAGCCATGCCTATATGCTGCGCGACGCGGCAAAGGGAAAGCTGATCGACATCCCGCGAGAAGTGCTGGGCATCGACATCGTCTCTGCCGATATGTGGGAATGCACGCGGATGGTGTTTTCAGAGACGGTACATACGCAGGCGGACCGCAGCGCGTGTCTGACGATGATTGTGCAGGGATTGATCGATGTAGCGGCCCAACAGGGTGCGACGCAGCTGATTTTGCTGTCACGGCTCGCGATGATGCGCTCGTTGCGGCAGCTTGGCTTTGGGGTGCAGTGGATTGGCGAGCCTAATACAAACGATAACTATGGCCGCCGCTATGCGTTTTTGTCGATCCCGGTCACGCGGACCGTACCGGATGTGCCTCGGGCCACGCACCCCCGCAGCTACTGCATGCTCAGTCAGTATGATGAAACGCTGTCGGGCCCGCTTGATCGGAGGGTTAGCTGGTCGTGACGGGTACGCAGGTGCCTGTCTGCGCGTCAGGGACCGCCCCTTCGGAGCAAGACATCGCAGTCGTGTTCGAATGGCTGCACCCTTCTGCCAAGGCGAGGCCCGGCAAAAGGGTTAGGGTCAGAGCAAAACATGCGGTCTTGAGCATTACAAAAGCCTCCGGTCTGATTGATCCTGCGTAATGATAGCATGACGTAAGGTTAATCTCCGAGATATTTTTGTAGATACGTCCAAGTCCGGTCAGTCCTTGCCGAAAACACGGGCAAAGATCGTGTCGACATGCTTGGTATGATAGCCGATGTCGAACTTTTCTTCGATCTGAGAGGGTGTCAGAGCGGCGATAACCTCTGGGTCGGCCAGCAGCTCTGTTTTGAAATCAGCGCCTTTTTCCCAGACCTTCATCGCGTTGCGCTGGACCAGTTTATAGCTGTCCTCGCGGCTGACTCCGGCTTGAGTCAGGGCCAGCAGCACGCGCTGCGACATGACCAAACCGCGGAACTTGTTCATGTTTGCCAGCATGGTTTCGGGATAGATCACCAGCTTTTCGATCAGGCCGGCCAGACGGTTCAGCGCGAAATCAAGGGTAATGGTCGTGTCCGGCCCGATGGTCCGTTCGACCGACGAATGCGAGATGTCCCGCTCGTGCCACAGGGTTACGTTTTCCATCGCCGGGGTCACGGACATGCGGACAAGGCGCGCAAGGCCGGTCAGGTTTTCCGACAGGACTGGGTTGCGCTTGTGCGGCATCGCGGACGATCCCTTTTGACCGGGGCTAAAGAATTCCTCGGCCTCCAGCACTTCGGTGCGCTGCATGTGGCGGATTTCGGTGGCGATGTTTTCCATGCTGGAGGCGATAACGCCTAGCGTGGCAAAGAACATGGCGTGACGGTCGCGCGGGATGACCTGCGTGCTGATTGGCTCTGGCGTCAGGCCCAGCTGCTTGCAGACGTGTTCCTCGACGCGCGGATCGATGTTGGCAAAGGTGCCGACAGCGCCGGAAATTGCGCCGGTCGCGATTTCAGCGCGGGCGTTGACCAGACGGGCGCGGCCCCGGTCCATTTCGGCATAGAAGCGGGCAAAGGTCAGGCCCATCGTCGTCGGCTCTGCGTGGATGCCGTGGCTACGGCCGATGCGGACGGTGTCTTTGTGTTCCATCGCGCGAGCCTTCAGCGCGGCGAGTACGCGGTCCATGTCCGCCAGCAGGATGTCAGAGGCGCGGACCAGCTGCACGTTGAACGTGGTATCCAGCACGTCGGACGACGTCATGCCCTGATGCACAAAACGCGCTTCGTCCGCGCCGATGTGTTCGGACAGATGGGTCAGGAATGCGATGACGTCATGCTTGGTCACGGCCTCGATCTCGTCGATGCGGTCGACGTCAAAGGTGACGTCCTTGGCTTTCCAGACGGCTTCGGCGTTCTCGCGCGGGATCACGCCCAGATCGGCCATGGCGTCGCAGGCGTGCGCCTCGATCTCGTACCAGATTTTGTATTTTGAGGCCGGGTCCCAGATGGCGGTCATTTCGGGGCGGGAATAGCGCGGGATCATTGGTAGAACCTTTCGGGATTGGCAGCGGCGTTGATGGCGTCATACTTGCGCCGGGCAAGAATGAAAAGAAGCGGAGGCTGCCGTGACGGAAACCAAGCTGACGCGGGACGATTTTCTGGGCTATTGGGTGCTGACGCGTCAGATCGATGATCGCCGGGCGGGGCAGGCGGCGCAGTTTAGCGGCACGGCCCGATTTACGCCGCATGGGGCGCAGGGCGCAGTCTATGATGAAACCGGGCTGCTGCAGTTGGGTAGCGCTACGCCTATGAAGGCAGAGCGGCGTTATCTTTACGCCTTCACTGAGGCGGGCATTGTCATGCGCTTTGCCGACGGGCGCGATTTCATCCAGTTTGATCCCGGATCAGGAGCCGAGGCGTTGCACCAATGCGATCCCGATACCTACCGCGTGGTGCATGATGTCAGCCATTGGCCGCAATGGCAGGCAGTCTGGACCGTGACGGGATCGCGCAAAGATTACACGATGAACTCGGTATGGTACCGCCCGTAACCGGGCGGTGCTGATGGGTTTAGCGCAGATTAGGACGTGAGGCTGCCATTACCGGTGAAGCAGCCAGCATAAATCGCCGCGCATGTCGGCGTGCCGGAAAAGGCAGTGCCGGTCGTCGCCATCTGGCCCGCAACTGTCAGATTGTCGCTGGACCCGCGCACCCGGCCGTTGCCAAAGTCCACAGTGATCGGCAGTTCGCCTTCCACTTCGGTGATTTCTTGGCTGACAGTGGTGTTTGCGATTTCGTTGATCTGGAATTGCGCCGTGAATTAGCCGGTGCCGGTTGCGGGGCGGCCTGCAATGGCACCTCCGTTGACCAGCGCCGCTTGCGCCGACACGTCTGACCCGTTTGATTGCATAGCATACTAAAAGCCGGATTGACCTGACCTGACCTGACCGGCGGATTCTTGTTCCGCGCCGGGGTCGGTCAGGATCAACCCGTCTGACCCGATGCTTGCAAAGCCGGAACGCGCGACAGGCACGCCGCCACTGCAGCCGCAAGCTGACAGGCCGACAAATGATGAAATGATGACGGGTCGCAAACGTATGACAAACAGAACTGTTCGAAACGACTGATGGTCCACATTATTGCGTCATCAGCGCGCGCATAAGTGTTATATTAAGGTGCTTCAAAAGTGTCGAAAACTGTGCCCGTGCCGCCGCAAAAGGGACAGATTGGCGGGCTAGGGCGCATTACGGAGCTGGCGTCAACGGCCGGCTCGCGCGGCTTGCAGGGTGCTGAGAATCAACTCGTTGATGCCCAGCAGGTCATCCAGCAGCATCAGCACCTTGAGGGTGACAAACAGGATGAAGATTATTATAATGGTGCCGAAAACCTCGATTTTACGGACGTTATAGCCAGCGCGCAAGTTGCGATAGATGCGCTTGATCGCGCCGGCAGTGGTGAAATCGCATGTCGACATGCGGACGGCGACTTTATCCACGGCCTTGCGCGCGCGAGCTTTTCTGAACTTGCGAAGGTTGCGCCTTGTTTCTTGCTATATGCGCGGATCACGCCGAGGGCCGCGCCAGTGCTTCAGCTCGAAATCAATGTGCCTATACCCAATCTCTTCGATCCAGTTGCGCAGGGCGGGCAGGCGATCGGCGCGGGATGCGGGTGGGGGCACCGTATTTGTCATGGCGTCATCCCTAGCGTGCCATTGTGACGACGATGGGGCCGCACTGCGCCCTAAAAGGGCGCCCCAGCGGGACGCCCTTCCTTGCCGTGATCCAGTTTGGATCAGCAGCTGTAGTACATCTTGTACTCGATCGGGTGCGGTGTGTGCTCGTAGGCGTAAACCTCTTCCCACTTCAGCGCCATGTAGCCTTCCAGCTGACCTTTGGTGAACACGTCACCGGCCAGCAGGAACTCGTGATCTTTCTCCAACTCGTCGAGGGCTTCGCGAAGCGAGCCGCAAACGGTCGGGATTGCTGCCAGCTCTTCTGGCGGCAGATCGTAAAGATCTTTGTCGGACGCGGGGCCCGGATCGATCTTGTTCTTGATGCCGTCAAGGCCAGCCATCAGCAGTGCTGCAAAGCACAGGTAGGGGTTGGCTGCTGGATCGGGGAAACGTGCCTCAACGCGCTTTGCCTTGGGCGATTCGGACCAAGGGATACGTACGCAGCCCGAACGGTTACGTGCAGAAAACGCACGCAGAACCGGGGCTTCGAAGCCGGGGATCAAACGCTTGTAGCTGTTCGTGGTCGGGTTGGT
>CAWUXN010000335.1:0-6041 GCA_963926415.1 uncultured Loktanella sp. | reverse complement strand
AGAAAATCAACCAACAAAGTACGACCCTCAATCTCTCCCGAAACCAAACGGCCGTTAACCTCCATCGATACCTTCATAAGAATATCCTCCCCTGAAATTCTATATTTGAGAGGGTGTTAAACACGCAAAATGCCGTCTGGAAAGGTGCGACTTTCGCTGCAGTTGCAAGGGGTTCGTGCTGCAGTGCGTCAATCGGCAGCGCGGCGGGGGCGCGGGCGCGAGGGGATTTCCTTGAGCAGGCCGCCCACCCCCATGGCCGCGATATCGTCCGGCGTGACAGCCACACCGCACAGCAAGCGTTCCAGCACCCAGTCGGCCCCGTTCAGCGCGGGGGATCGCGCGCAGCCCGGCAGGCCTATGACAGGGCGGTCGCCCAGCGCGCCGATAAACAGCAGGTTGCCGGGATCGACGGGCATCCCAAAATGGTGCACCGCCCCGCCCGCCTGACGCAGACCCTGCGGTGCGGTGTCGTGCAGATCGGACGTGGCAGAACCGGTCAAGATGCAGATCAACGGCGCGTCGCATACCTGCAACGCGGCTGCGATAGCCGTGCTGTCGTGATCCACGATGGTGCGCCCGGCAAAGGCGACGCCAAGGCGGTCGAGCCGAATGACCAACGACCGTTCGCCCTTGTCGCCCATCACGCGTCCGGCGCGGGTTTCAATCAGGGCGACGCTGTCGATCACGGGGCGGTGCAACGCGATTGCGCTCTGCCCGGCGGCGCAGGCGGCATCGAGGTCGGCCTGCGGTACGGCATAGGCAATGATCTTAATCGTCGCGACCAGCCCGCCGGTGTCCATGCGGTGCAGGTCCGGCACGGTGGCGACGGTGATCATGGGGTTGATGCGGTTCAAGGCGTGCAGCGCCTGTGCGTCCAGCGCGGCGAGGCCCGGCGTATCAGCAATCACATTAACGCGGCCTGTGGCGGCTAGCCCAAGGCGGAGGCCGGGCGCGGCACCGACCAAAGCGGCGGCCAGTGCCCCTGCGGCAGTGTCTTCACCGACGTCGCTAGGGTCAAGCTGGGCCACGGTGACCTGTGTCAGGCCAGCGGCGGCGAGTGCCGTCAGATCCGGCGCGGTCAGCACATGGCCCTTGGCCAGCACCACCTCGCCTGCGGTTTCGCGGTGCGCCAGAATTGCGCCCAGCGCTTGCGCGACCGGGACAGGTCCGAACCTCATTGCGCTTTGCGCAGGGTGGCGATGACCTGCGCCATGATGCTGACGGCGATCTCTGCCGGGGCGCGGCCGCCGAGGTCGAGGCCGACTGGCGCATGGATGCGGGCGATGTCGGCATCCGAAAAGCCCGCCTCGGTCAGGCGCAGGGCGCGCTTGGCGTGGGTGCGAGTAGAGCCGAGGCAGCCGAGGTAAAATGCCTTGGACCTCAGCGTCTGAATGATCGCCGGATCGTCCAGTTTGGGGTCGTGGGTCAGGGTCACTACCGCGGTGCGCGTGTCGGGAACCAAAGCTTGCATCGCCTCGTCTGGCCAATCCTCGATGATCGTCTCGCCGGGGAACCTCTCGACCGAACCGAAGGCACCCCGCGGGTCGATCAGCACGGGGTCGAAGCCGCAGGCGCGGGCCATCGGCAACAGGGCTTGGGCAATGTGGACGGCCCCGACGACGATCATACGCAGGGGCGGATTGTGGATGGCGACGAAGGTCTGGCCGTCATCCTCTATCCCCGAACGGTCCAGCCGAAAGCGGCCTGGATAATCGTTAAGCTGGGCGAGGCTGCGGCTTTGACCATTCAGCTGGGTGACATAGGCGATGGGCTGGCGAACGATAATGGCGGCAACAATTTCTTCAAGCAATCCCGAAGGCATCGCCCCGCCCACAGGTTCGACCAGCACCCGGATGCGCCCGCCGCAGGCCAAGCCCACGGCAAAGGCTTCGTCATCGCTGACGCCGTAGTCCAGCAGGCGCGCCTCGCCGTTTAGGATCGCATCCAGCGCCTCCATGATCACCGCGCCTTCGACGCAGCCACCAGAGACGGAGCCTTCCATGTGGCCATCCTCGTCAATGATCAGCAGCGATCCGACGCCGCGCGGGGCAGAGCCCCAGGTTTCCACAACGGTGGCGACTGCGACGGCACGTCCGGCGCGGTGCCAGTTCAGGGCGGTTTGAAGCAGGTGATCGGACATGATGCTGACCTTACTGAGAATTGCTGGCGCGGGTGAAGGCAAAGGGGCTGGTAGCCACATCTGGCGCGGGGTTGTGAAGGGCGGCCATCAAGCGGTTCTTTTCGCCGGTATCATCGGGGCGGGACAACGCCTCTGCAAGCCCCTGAAGGGATGCGATGTTGTGACCGGCGCGCATGCTGGTCACATGGGGCAGCATGGCGGCGATGCCGCGCGCTTTGGGGGCGAAGCCGTCCCAGCGCAGCAAGGGGTTCAGCCAGATCAGCTGGCGAGAGGTGAGCGACAACCGCTGCATTTCGCGCCCTAGGTCGGCACCGGGATCGCGGTCGAGCCCGTCGGTGATCAGTAAGACAATCGCGCCGGACCCCATTACGCGGCGCGACCAGTCGCGGTTGAAATCGTGCAAGCAGGCGGCGATGCGGGTGCCGCCTTCCCAGTCCTGCGCCTCTGCCCCGGCGGCCTTGAGCGCGGCATCCACGTCGCGGGTGCGCAGGTGGCGGGTGATGTTGGTCAGGCGGGTGCCAAAGGTGAAGGCGTGGACCTGCGCCCAGTCCTGTCCCTTGGCGTTGGCGACCCCGTGGACGAAGTGCAGCACGGCGCGGGAATACTGCGACATGGAGCCGGAGATATCGCAAAGCACCACAAGGTTGGGATAACGCACCCGGCGTCGTTTTGTGGCAAAGGCGGCGATCTCGCCCCCTCTGCGCATGGCCGCGGCCTGCGTGCCGCGCCAATCGGGAATGCGCCCTGGCAGGCTTTGGGTGCGGCGCGATTGCAGGGGTTTGACGGGCAGTTCCAGCGCGCCAAGGATGCGGCGGGCAGCGTGCATTTCCGCAAGGCTCATCTGTTCGAAATCAAGAGTGCGCAGGCGTTCCTGTGCTGAAATCGTCTGGCTGGCGTCGATATCCAGCAGCATCTCGTCCTCTGGCTGCTCTTCCTGCTCTGGTGTGTCGCGTTCCTGACCATCCAGCAGCGCCTCTGCCGCGCGCTTTTCGGCGGCTTGTGCGGTGCGTTCTTCGGCCACACCGCGGACCATGGGCGACATCATCGCCATCATATGTTCCATGAACCGCGGGTCGCGCCAGTAGAGGCGGAAGAGCTGAGAGAAAATCGCAGATTCTTCGCGTTTGGACACAAAACAGGCGTGCAGGGTCCAGTAGAAATCGCGTCGTTCCGTAAAGCCGACGACCTGCACGGCCCGGATCGCATCAACCAGGCGCCCCGGCCCAATCGGCAGTCCTGCCCGGCGCAGGGCGCGGGCGAAGTGCGCGATGTTGCTAGCCAGCTTAGGGTTTTCGGGCAGTTCGAGGTCGGCGAGCTCTACCATCGGGCGCAGACTGAGGGTTTCACACCCCCAGACCCCTGTGACATATTTTTATTCGAATTAATAATCATGTCGGGATCGCAGCGCGGGCCTCTTCCAGGATTTGCTTGGCTTTGGAACCTTCAATCTTTTGGATGTCGTCCTGATATTTCAAGATTGCTCCAAGGGTGTCGGCAATGACGGCGGGCGACAGGTCGATGACGTCAAGGGCGAGCAGGCATTTTGCCCAGTCGATGGTTTCCGCGACGCCCGGTTTCTTGAACAAGTCTTCGGTACGCAGGCGTTGGACGAAAGCGACGACCTCGCGGGACAGGGCCTCTGCCGCTTCTGGCGCGCGGGCGTGCAGAATGTCGAGTTCGCGATCGAAGTCAGGGTAATCGACCCAGTGATACAGGCACCGGCGTTTGAGCGCGTCGTGAACTTCGCGCGTGCGGTTCGAGGTCAGGATCACAATGGGCGGCGTGGGCGCTTTGATTGTGCCGAGTTCGGGGATGGTGACCTGAAAATCGGAGAGTGCTTCGAGCAGGAACGCCTCAAACGGGGCGTCGGTGCGGTCAAGCTCGTCGATAAGCAGGACAGGCGCGCCGCCGGGCTGCGGACGCATGGCTTGCAGCAACGGGCGCTCAATCAGGTACTCTTCGGTGAAAAGTTCGGCCTTGAGCATGTTGCGATCGGTGCCGCCGGCGGCCTCTGCCGTCCGTATCGCGATCATCTGTTCGGCGAAGTTCCATTCATAGACGGCAGATGCCGCGTCCAGCCCTTCGTAGCATTGCAGGCGGATCAGCCGGCGCCCCAGCGCGGCAGAGAGTGCCTTGGCGATTTCGGTTTTACCGGTGCCAGCCTCGCCTTCTAGGAACAAAGGGCGGCCGAGTTTGAGCGCCAGAAAGACGACCGTAGCCAGCGCGCGCGGACAAATGTAGTTTTCCGCAGCAAGTGCGGTTTGCACATCATCAATCGTATCGAACATCACTGGTCCCCCCCAAAGGCCGCCGCATCTCGCCCAACCTGCACCGCAACCGCCGCGCGTCAAGCGGTGCATTGCGGGCCTGCGGCGAAGGTCGTATGAAGTAATAGGATATAGACGGGCTGTAAAAACTCCGAAACCGACCCGCTCCGTACCCATTTTTGCCGCATTAACTGGGCAGACAGGGCGAATCCGACGGATGCGCCCGCACCGCGACAGGAGGGCCGACATGACGGATCACGCGCTACGCTTCAATACAGAGTTCAAGGGGCTGGAATCAGCTGACTGGTATGCCGCCCTTGAAGAGTTGGTGGAGGAGAACGGATCGTTCACGCCGCTGGGCCGCGATCATGTTGCGACATTTCTGGATGCGGGACCCAAATTGCTGGTCACCTTCGAAAATGCTCTGGAGGTGCAGAGTCTGCCCGACGCAGCGCCGCGAGGCTTTGCCTTTTCCCGGCGCGAAGGCTGGTCCCATCTGGCGATCATCAGCCGCGGCGAAAGCTGGTTCCGCGATCCCGCGATCTATCGCCATATCGACCGGCTGATTGACGACGGCTTTTTCGAGGATTTCGAGGACGTTTTGTTCTTTGGCGCGCAAGCGGGCGGCTATGCCGCTGCGGCATATAGCGTGGCCGCCCCCGGCGCACGGGTTCTGGCGCTTCGTCCGCAGGCGACGCTAGATCCGACGACCGCTGGCTGGGACGACCGCTTCATCGCGCAGCGGCGGCTGAACTTTACCGACCGCTATGGCTATGCCCCCGACATGATCGATGCGGCGCGCCAAGCCTATATCGTCTTCAATCCACAGCAACGCTTTGACGCGATGCATGCGGCGCTGTTCACCAAGCCCAATGTCACGAAGTTGCGCATTACCGGCATCAACGGCCGCTTTGACGCGATGTTTGACACGCTGGGCGGTCTTGACGACATCATCCGCGCGGCGATGGTGGGCGATCTGACGCCGCAGCGGTTCATCCAGGCGCTGTCAGCGCGCAAGACCTCAAGCCCCTATCTGCGCAATCTGGTACGCCGGGCGCGCGATTCTGGCCATGAGGCGATGGCGGCGCGCATCTGCCGCAGCGTGCTGGCCGAGGGGCACGATGCGTTTTTCGTCAAGCAACTGCAGGAAATGGGCGAACCGCTGTCCAATTAGCCAAAGAAAGACGCCGCAAGCGCATAGTCAGGGCTGTTGATGCAGCCCAAACATCTGGTCAGGGACGGGCCTTGGGTGTAAAGGGCAGACATGCTTGACCAGAAAATCTCAGACCTGACCCTGCGCCGTCCCGACGACTGGCACCTACACCTGCGTGACGGTGCGATGCTGCAGGCCGTCCTGCCTCATACAGCTCGGCATTTTGCCCGCGCGATCATCATGCCCAATCTGGTGCCGCCGGTCGTCACCGGCGATCAGGCCCGCGCCTACCGGAGCCGCATCTTAGCGGCCCGGCCGGCGGGCAGTGATTTCACGCCGCTGATGACGCTTTATTTGACCGAAGAGACAGATCCTGACGATGTGGAGGCTGCCTATGCCGCCGGGCTGATTTCGGCAGTGAAGCTTTATCCGGCCGGGGCGACGACGAATTCCGCCAGCGGTGTGCAGGATTTCGACAAGG
>CAWUXN010000334.1:0-6277 GCA_963926415.1 uncultured Loktanella sp. | reverse complement strand
TGACGATTACGTCGGCCAGTTCACCACCAACGTCCCCGGCTTGACCGCTAGTGTTTTCCAAACCGACGGCCACGGCGACCACCTGCGCGCCGTCGTCGCCTTTTGCGAAAACGGCACACCGCGCCAGCATGGCACTTATGTCTCCACATTGCAGGACGGTAGAATCGCTCGCCTTGTCGGCTTTGTCGGCGCAGGAGGAATTACGGCATGACCGCCCCCGCCATCGAACTCAAAGACATTTCCAAGGCCTTCGGCCCCGTGCAGGCCAACAAAGACATCAACATCCGCGTCATGCCCGGCACGATCCACGGTATCATCGGCGAAAACGGTGCCGGTAAATCCACGCTGATGAGCATCCTTTACGGCTTCTACAAAGCCGACGCCGGAGAGATCTGGATCAGCGGCAAAAAGGTCGAAATCCCCGACAGCCAAGCCGCCATCGCGGCGGGCATCGGCATGGTGTTCCAGCACTTTAAGCTGGTCGAAACCTTTACGGTCCTTGAAAACATCGTCCTTGGTGCCGAAGACAGCGGCCTTCTGCGCCCCTCCCTCGCCCGTGCGCGGCGCGAACTGAAGGCACTGGCCGATGAATACGAACTGAACGTCGAGCCTGACGCGCTGGTGCAGGACATCGGCGTCGGCATGCAGCAGCGGGTCGAAATCCTCAAAGCGCTCTATCGCAAGGCCGATATCCTAATCTTGGACGAGCCCACTGGGGTGCTAACCCCCGCCGAGGCGGACCATCTGTTCCGGATCCTTGAAAACCTGCGCCGTGAAGGCAAAACCATCATCCTTATCACCCACAAGCTGCGCGAGATCATGGAGATCACCGACACCGTCAGCGTAATGCGTCGCGGCCAGATGACCGCCACAGTCAAGACGGCAGAGACCAGCCCGCAAGAGCTGGCAGAGCTGATGGTTGGCCGTAAAGTCTTGCTACAGGTCGACAAAAAACCCAGCGCGCCGGGTGCCGTAATCCTTGATGTGCAGAACCTGAACGTGACCGACGCCAAGGGCGTGCACCGCCTGAAAGGCGTCAGCTTTCAGGTCCGCGCGGGCGAAATCCTTGGTATCGCTGGTGTGGCGGGGAACGGGCAGTCCGAACTGCTCGAAGTGCTGGGCGGCTATGAAAAGGCCCGCGGCATCATCTTCATGAATGGCGAGCCGATCGACCTGACCGGCACCAAATCCGACGGCCAAAGCCGCCGCGCACGCGGCATCGCCCACGTGCCCGAAGACCGCCAGCGTGAAGGTCTGATCATGGACTACGCCGCTTGGGAAAACACCGCCTTCGGCTATCACCACGATGCGAAATACCGCTCTGGCCCCTTCATGAACAACGCCGCCATACTCAAGGACACAGAGGAAAAGATGGCCCGTTTTGACGTGCGCCCCCCTGACCCCAAGCTTGCGGCCAAGAACTTCTCGGGCGGCAACCAGCAAAAAATCGTGCTGGCGCGCGAGATCGAGCGCAATCCAGACCTATTGCTGATCGGCCAGCCGACACGCGGCGTCGATATCGGCGCGATCGAATTCATCCACCAGCAGATCGTCGCCCTGCGCGATCAGGGCAAGGCCATCCTTCTGGTTAGCGTAGAGCTAGAGGAAATCCTGTCCCTATCCGACCGCATCGCGGTCATGTTCGACGGCCACATCATGGGATCAGGGCCTGCCGAAAACGCCAATCAGATCGGCCTTGGGTGTCTGATGGCCGGTATGGGTGGCGATGATACCCGCTCAATGACTGGATGGGATATTTCCGACGCCGCCAAGATCGAGGCAGGTACCCCGAGCCTCGCGGACATCGAAAAAAACCTCGCCCATGCGGGCACCGCAGAGAAAGTCTAAATCATGGACGTGATCCCAAAATGGGCCGATGTGGTCCTGATTCCGGTTATCTCCTTGCTGCTGGCCGCGATTCTGTCGGCCCTTGTGATCCTCGCCATCGGTGAAAACCCGTGGGAGGCGCTGAAGCTGATGGTCGACGGGGCCGTAGGGTCTACCTACGGCTGGGGCTATACCCTTTATTACGCGACCAACTTCATCTTTACCGGTCTCGCCGTCGCCATCGCCTTTCACGCCAAGATGTTCAACATCGGCGGCGAAGGTCAGGCCGTCCTTGGCGGCCTAGGCGTGGCGCTGCTATGCCTTTACATTCCATGGCCGCATTGGTCGCTGGCGCTTCTCGGTGCCACCGCTGGCGCTGCGCTGTTTGGCGCGGGCTGGGCAGTGATCCCCGCCTATCTGCAAGCCAAGCGCGGAAGCCACATCGTCATCACGACAATCATGTTCAACTTCATCGCCGCCGCCTTGCTAAACTATCTGCTGGTCGGCGCGCTGAAACCTGCGGGCAGCATGGAGCCGTCGACAGGCAAGTTCCCCGCGCCGACCCATCTGCCGTCGTTCCAGGACATGTTCTCGACCGCCGACACCGTCATGTTCCGCGGCGCACCGGCCAACGTCACCTTCTTCGTCGCCATAGCCGCCTGCGTCGCCGTCTGGGCCCTGATCTGGCGCACCCGTCTGGGGTATGAACTGCGCGCCTTCGGCCATTCGGAATCGGCGGCCAAATACGCGGGCATCAGCCCGACCAAAATCATCATGATCTCGATGACCATCTCTGGCGCACTCGCTGGCATGATGGCGATCAACAATGTCATGGGCGAAGCGGAACGCCTTGTCCTAAACGCGGTCGAGGGCGCAGGCTTCATCGGCATCGCCGTCGCCCTCATGGGCCGCAGCCACCCCTTCGGCGTCTTCCTTTCCGCGATCCTGTTCGGATTCCTCTATCAGGGCGGCGCAGAACTCGCGCTTTGGACCAGCATCCCGCGCGAGTTGATCGTCGTCATCCAAGCGCTGGTGATCCTCTTCACCGGAGCGCTCGACAATATGGTGCGGATGCCGCTGGAAAAATTCTTCCTCGCCCGGCGCCGTGCGGCCAAGCCCAAAACAAAACTGACCCCGGCGGAGTAACGACATGGACCTGCTGACACTTCTCCAACTGCTCGATTCAACCGTCCGTCTGGCGACCCCGCTGCTGCTGGCCTGTATCGCGGGCTTGTTTTCTGAACGCGCGGGCATTTTCGACATCGGCCTCGAAGGCAAGATGCTCGCCGCCGCCTTCCTGTCCGCCGCCGTCGCCTATACCACCGGTAACGTCTGGGTCGGCCTGCTGGCTGGCATCGGCGCGTCCCTGCTGCTGTCCGCGATCCACGGCGTCGCCTCGATCACTTTTCGCGGCAACCAGTTGATTTCTGGCGTCGCGATCAACTTCCTTGCCGCCGGTCTGACCGTCGTCATCGCACAAAGCTGGTTTGGCCAGGGCGGCCGCACCCCGCAACTCGCCGGGGCCGCGCGCTTTAACCCGATCACCCTGCCCTTTGCAGACAGCCTGCGCGACGTCCCTGTCATCGGACCGATTTATTACGAGCTGATTTCGGGCCACACCGCGCTAGTCTATATTGCCTTTATGATCGTGCCGCTGACGTGGTGGGTGCTTTATGCGACCCGCTTTGGCCTGCGCCTGCGCGCTGTGGGTGAAAACCCCGCCGCCGTTGATACCGCCGGTGTTTCCGTCGTCGGCATGCGCTTTGCGGCCGTGATGATCTGCGGCGTGCTCTGCGGTCTGGCCGGTGCCTACCTTGCCACAGCACTGCAGGCTGGTTTTACCAAGGATATGAGCGCGGGCCGCGGCTATATCGCCCTCGCCGCCCTAATCTTTGCCAAGTGGAAGCCATGGCCCTGCCTTGGTGCCACCATGCTCTTTGGCTTTCTGCAGGCCCTCGCCCTGCGTCCCGACCTAATCCAGCGCACCCTTGGCTTCAGCGTTCAGACGCAGCTGCTGGACGCGCTGCCCTATATCCTAACGGTCGTGATCCTTGCCGGTTTTGTGGGCAAAGCCATCCCCCCCAAGGCCGGAGGCGAGCCCTACGTCAAAGAACGCTAGGCCTCTCTGTTTGACACCGCTGCCGATACGAAGTCTGGTGATATTGACCCATTCCTATCGGACGTTCGATGCAACTTTACCTGCCCATCGCAGAAGTTTCGGTCAACATCTTCCTGATTCTGGGACTGGGCGGGCTTGTGGGCGTGCTATCGGGCATGTTCGGCGTCGGCGGCGGGTTCCTGATCACGCCGCTGCTGTTCTTCGTCGGCATCCCGCCCGCCGTGGCGGTTGCAACCTCGACCAACCAGATCGTCGCGTCGTCGTTTTCCGCGCTGCTTGCACATTTGAAACGGCGCACGGTCGACCTGCGTATGGGGACGGTGCTGCTAATCGGCGGCCTGGCGGGCTCCACGCTGGGCCTCGTGATCTTCAACCACCTGCGCAGCTTGGGCCAAGTCGATCTGCTGGTCAGCCTGTTCTATGTCGTCTTTCTGGGCATCATCGGCGCACTGATGCTGGTCGAAAGCCTGAACGCACTCCTGAAGGCCCGCAAACCTGGCGGCGCACGCAAGACGCGCAAGCATCACTACTGGGTCCATAACCTGCCCCTGAAGATCAAGTTCCGCGTGTCGGGCCTTTATATCTCTGTTATCCCGCCTTTAATAGTCGGCGTTCTGGTGGGTATCCTGTCCGCGATCATGGGCGTCGGCGGTGGCTTCATCATGGTCCCGGCGATGATTTATCTGCTGGGCATGCCGACCAAAGTGGTGATCGGCACATCGCTGTTCCAGATCATCTTTGTCACCGCCTATACAACCATACTGCACGCTACGACAAACTATACCGTCGACATCATGCTGGCCCTCCTCTTGATCGTCGGCGGCGTCATCGGCGCACAGGTCGGCACCCGCATCGGCATGAAACTCAAGGCTGAAAGCCTGCGCATCCTGCTGGCCCTGCTGGTGCTTCTGGTCTGCGGCAAGCTGGGTCTGGACCTGCTGCTGCAACCGTCAGAGCTTTACTCCCTCAAAGCAGCAGGTGCCCTATGATCCGCGTGATCCTTGCCCTTTTACTGCTGGCGGTGCCGGTGCACAGTGAAACCATCGTGCTGGGGCTTAGTCAGGATTCGGTGTCGATCACGGCCAGCTTTGACGGCTCTGACATCCTAATCTTTGGTGCCGTCAGCCGGGACGCGCCCGAACCCTTGGAGAAGGGGAAACTCGGCGTCATCATCGCCGTGTCCGGCCCCGATCAATCCGTTTTGGTCTATCGCAAGGCGCGGCGGATGGGCATCTGGGTCAACACTTCAGAGGTCGCCGTCGATAGTGCGCCGTCGTTCTATGCCGTTGCCACCAGCGGCCCATTGCAAGATGTGCTCAGCGATACAGAAGACCTGCGCAACAGAATCACTATCCCCCGCGCGATCCGGTCTGTCGGGGCCGATGTGTCCGACAGTGATGTGTTTACGCAAGCGCTGATCCGCATCCGGGCCAAAGACTCCCTGTTCCAGATGAACAGCGGCGCGGTCGATCTGGAACAGGACACCCTGTTCCGCACGTCCTTTCGCCTGCCCGCCAATCTGATTGAAGGCGACTACCTAGCCCGCATCTTTCTAACGCGGGGCGGCACCGTGATCGACAGCCACAGCACGGTCATTCCGGTGCAAAAGGTCGGGCTGGAACGCTGGCTTTATAACTTGGCCCATTTGCAGCCGTTTCTGTATGGTCTGCTGTCGCTGATCATCGCCGTCGCCGCAGGCTGGGCCGCATCAGTCGGGGCGGCTGCACTTAAAAGGTAAACATCTGATAAATACGGGGAACGTTTTATCTGCGGATAAGGGGGCTCCTTAATCCTCGGCGTCCTGCACGGTCAGCGTCAGCGGCACAGGCCCCTTGTCCAGATCATCAATCCGTAAAAACGGGTCCGCCGGTTTGGCAAGACGGCTGCGCACAACCCATCGCAGCTGCGTTTCAGCCCGCGTTATCGCGACATACGCCAGCCGTTTCCACAGCGGCTGTCCGGCCTCGACCCGGCCCATGCGCGACGCCATTTCGATATCGGGGGCAAAGACCTGCACCGTGTCCCACTGCGACCCCTGCGCCTTGTGAATCGTCACGGCGGCACCATGCAGGAACGTCGCGCCCATCTTGGCAGCAAAGGGGATAAAGGGCTCTTCGTCGCCCTCCAGCTCGATCTTGACGATACTCGCGGCCGACATCTGCGGATCTAGCGCACCCAGCACATGAAGTCGGCTGAAACCGGGCCGCTTACCCGGCCCGAGGTAGATAACCTGCGCGCCCTTGATCAAACCGCGCGCCTCCAGGTCTAGACGCTTTTTGCGGTGCTTGATGGGCAGCTCGATCCCGTCGCAGATCAGCGGCTCGCCCGGCA
>CAWUXN010000333.1:0-12761 GCA_963926415.1 uncultured Loktanella sp. | reverse complement strand
GTGCGGCAACGGCGCAGGCCGCAAGCCGCACCGCAGCAGAGGCGATGGCAAACCTGCGCGTGGCCCTTGCGCGCGCTGACGTCGCAGACGAGGCAGCGCGCGACCGGCTAACGCGGGCGCAGGCGAGCTTGTCGGCATCGGGGGAAGATACCGAAGACGCGCTGGCGCAGATTATGTCTGCGGCTACGTCCGAACTTGCCGCCGCCGAGGCCGTTCACGCAGAACAAAACCGCAGCGCCCCGGACATGACCGGGGCCGAAGCCGCCCTCGCGCGGGCCCAGTCGATCAAGGCTGCGGCAGACGAAGAAATTGCCCTTTTGCGGCCCCAGATCGCCACGCTGGATGAACGAATAGCCAGCAGCGCGGGCGACGCAGTAGAGGAACGGCTGGCGGAGTGCGAGCAGCAACTAACAGCCGCAGAGCAGGCCCTGGCGCGGTATGATCACGAGGTCGCCGTGCTACAACGGTTAGAAGCAGTGCTGACCGATGCCCGGGTCGCGGCGCGCGAGCGCTATTTCGCCCCCGTCGCGGCAGAGCTGAAGCCTCTGCTGCACCTGCTCTGGCCAGAGGCAGAACTGACGTGGACGCAAGACACGCTGCTGCCGGAATCGCTGATCCGCAATGGCCAGACAGAGCCTCTGGATATCCTGTCGGGGGGCACGCAAGAACAGATCGCCTTACTGGTGCGGTTGGCATTTGCACGGATGCTGGAACGGGGTGGGCACCATGCGCCGGTGCTGCTGGACGACGCGCTGGTCTATACCGACGACGACCGGATCGAGCGGATGTTCGACGCCCTGCACCGGCAGGCGGGGGATTTGCAGATCATCGTCTTCAGCTGCCGCCAACGCGCGTTTCGCGATCTGGGCGGGCATCGGCTGCAACTGAAGCAAGTTGCGAGACTGGAGGATGGTGCCGCGTGATGAGAGGTGAGGTGAAATCCCTTGGACGGACCAGCGTGCCGGTCCGTCCAAGGGCGAAAGTTTAAAAGAACGCCTGCAGGCCAGTGATCGCGCGGCCAAGGATCAGCGCGTGCACGTCGTGGGTGCCTTCATAGGTGTTCACCGTTTCTAGGTTGATCATGTGGCGCATGATGTGGAACTCGTCAGAGATGCCGTTGCCGCCGTGCATGTCGCGGCTGTGGCGCGCGATGTCCAAAGCTTTGCCGCAGTTGTTGCGCTTGATCAGGCTGATCATTTCAGGCGCAGCTTGGCCAGCATCCATCAACCGGCCAACCTGCAACGCAGCCTGCAGGCCGAGTGTGATTTCGGTCTGCATATCCGCCAGCTTCTTTTGATATAGCTGCGTCTGCGCCAGCGGCTTGCCGAATTGCTTGCGGTCTAGACCGTATTGACGGGCAGCATGAAAGCAGAATTCTGCCGCGCCCATCGTGCCCCATGCGATGCCGTAACGCGCGCGGTTCAGACAGCCAAAGGGGCCTTTCAAACCCTGTACGCCGGGCAGCAGGGCGTCTTCGCCCACGGCCACGTCCTTCATCACGATCTCGCCTGTGGTGGACGCACGCAAGGACAGCTTACCGCCGATCTTGGGGGCAGACAGGCCTTCCATGCCTTTTTCGAGCACGAAGCCGCGGATCTTGCCGTCATGCGCCTCTGACTTGGCCCAGACGACAAAGACATCGGCGAAGGGCGCGTTGGAAATCCACATCTTGGACCCGTTCAGCACATAACCATCGGCGGTCTTTTTCGCGGTGGTCTTCATGCCGCCCGGATCGGACCCTGCGTCGGGTTCGGTCAGACCAAAGCATCCGATCAGATCGCCGCTGACCAGACCGGGCAGGTATTTCTGCCGCTGCTCTTCCGAGCCGTAAGCGTGGATCGGGTACATCACGAGGGACGACTGCACCGACATCATCGACCGATAACCTGAATCAACACGCTCGACCTCGCGCGCGATCAACCCGTAGGTGACATAGGACGCGCCAAGGCCGCCATATTCCTCTGGGATGGTGCAGCCCAGCAGGCCCGCTTGGCCCATCAAGGGGAACAGTTCTGGCGCAGCGGCTTCGTTGCGGTAAGCGTCGCGCACCAGCGGCTGCAAGGTGCCTTGGGCGAATTCGCGCGCCGCGTCGCGCAGCATCCTCTCGTCCTCGGTCAACTGGGTTTCTAGCAGCAGGGCGTCGGCCCAGTCGAACGGCCCAAGGTCGGGGCCCATGCCCTTCATGTCTTTTGCCATATCATCAGTCCTTCTGGTTCAACTGGTCCGCGAAGGCGTCCAGCAATTTGTGTTTGAGTATTTTCCCTGTCGGCGCGGCAGGCAAGGCATCAACCGCGAAAATCCATGTTGGACGCTTATAGCCGCTTAACCGCACGGCCGCAAAAAGTGCGAGGCCCGCGGTGTCAAAGCTCTGCGGATCGCGGCATTGCACGAAGGCAAGGATGTCTTCGTCCCCCACCGCGTTCTTGGCCCCAATGACGGCGCATTGGATGACGTCCGGGTGGTCGTTCAAGGCGGCTTCGACCTCTGGCGGGTAGACGTTAAATCCCCCGCGAATGATCAATTCCTTGGCGCGGCCCACGATATGCAGGTTGCCGCCTGCGTCCAGCCGCCCCAAGTCGCCGGTGCGCAGCCAGCCGTCCTGCACCGTCTGCGCGGTCAGGTCGGGGGCGCGAAAATAACCCTTCATCACTTGGGGGCCGCGGGTCAGGACCTCGCCAGCGTCGGCCCCGGCGGGGGCGTCAATCCGCACCTGAACCCCCGGCAAAGGCGGCCCGGCACTGGTATCGGGATCGCCGATCACGTTACGGCTGCCGCTGACGCCAGCGGTGCTTTCGGTCATGCCATAGCCGTTTTGCAGCGGCAGGCCATAGAAGCCTTCGGCCTTCGCCTTCCACGCGGGGTCCAGCGGTGCCGCGCCAGATGAGACATAGCGCAGCTTGGAACCTTCCAGCCTCGTCAGGCCTTGGTCGGCGGCGTATTGCATTAGTAGGGCGTGCATCTGCGGTACGGCGGGAAAGACGGTGGCGCCGCTGGTCAGCGCCGCGTGCAGCTTGGCTGGGCTGAAACGGGTTTCCAGCTGCAGCGTGGCTCCGCTGATCGCGCAGGCAATCAGGACAGAGGCAAGGCCGAATACATGGGTCAGTGGCAGCACGCCGTACACCCGGTCCGCGCCGGTCATACCGCGCAACTGCGCCGACAGATTGCCAGCAAAGTTCAGGTTAGCGTGGGTCAACATCACGCCCTTGGGCGCGCCGGTGGTGCCCGTAGTGTAAAGGATCACCGCGACATCCGCAGTATCACCGTCCAGCGCCGGCGGGGTCAGTTGCGCCATGTGGAACGGGCCAAAGCCAATGTCATGCGGACTAGCACCCCCCGCATGGGCCGCCGCCTCGGCCGAGCAGTCAGAGGTATAGACGATCACGCGCGGCTCGGCGTGATCGACGACACGCGCTATCTCTGGCGCGGTCATGCGGGCGTTCACAGGTACGGCGATTGCCCCCGCGTGGCTGGCGGCAAAGATAAAGACCGCCGTGGCAAGGCAGTTTTCAGCCACGATCAGCACGCGGTCGCCGGGCTGCGTCCCTGCCCCGGTCAGCAGATCGGCCGCCGCCGTGATATGCGCGTCGAACTGCGCAAAACTGATGGCGCCGTTTGGGTCGATGATCGCCGTGGCACCAGGCCGCGCCGCCGCCTGCTGCGCGATCAAGGCGTCGATTTGAACTGGATTTTGCATGGGAACACTGCCTCCTCGCATTGGTCGATCAGGTCTTTAGGCGACAGCGAGGGCGACGAAACGGTCCATATGATACAGCGTATCGCCAAAGCGGTGGTCGACCATGACCAGACGCTTTGCCAGATGGGCCAGCGCGTATTCCTGTGTCATGCCGATGCCACCGTGCATCTGAATGGACTCCTCGGCCACCAGACGGGCGACCTGCCCGATCAGGATCTTGGTCGCGGCGACGTGGATGTCGCGGGTCTGCGCGTCCGCGTCCAGATGGCCCGCAAGGTTGATCACGGCAGAGCGGGCCTGCTCGATCTCGATCAGCACGTCGGCCATGCGGTGTTGCAGGGCCTGAAACTTGCCGATGGGCTGGCCGAATTGTTTGCGGGTTTTCAGGTAGTCGGTGGTCAGGACGCGGATCGCGTCCATCAGGCCGACCGCCTCTGCGCTGATCGCAAGGGTGGCGCGGGCGTGGGCGGCTGTCAGAGCCTCAAAGCCCTGACCTGCTGCTCCCAGCGGCGTGCCGGGTGTGTTGTCCAGTGTGATTTCAGCCGCATGGCCGCCGCCGGTCAACGGATAGCTGCGGCGCGTCAGGCCGGGAGCATCCGCGGCCACCACGAACAGGCTGATGCCGTCCGTATCAGCCACATCGCCAGAGGCGCGCGCGCTCACAATCAGCGTATCCGCCGCGCCGCCGTTCACGACAACCGCCTTGCGGCCCGTCAGTTTTCCGTCGATCACGGTGGTTTCGACCCGCGACAGGTCATAGCGGCTGCTGGGTTCGCCATGGGCCAGCGCCATCTGGCGGGTGCCTACGATGACCTCTTCCAGCATGGTCTGTTGGACGTCGTCACCCAGCGCGGCAATCAGGCCGCCCCCAAGGATACCGGTGTCGATCAGCGGATCAGTTGCGCCAACGCGGCCCATTTCTTCGGCCACCAGAGCCACATCGAAACCAGCGCCGCCAAAGCCGCCCTGATCTTCAGTAAACAGCGCGCCGATGATGCCCATTTCGGCCAGCCCAGTCCAAACCTCGGAAGAGGTGCCGGTGTCGCTTTCCGCAATCTGCGCCAGCAGATCCGGGGTGTATTGGTCACGCAGGAAACGGCGCAAGCCATCCTGCAGCATCTGGCGTTCGTCGGTCAGATCAAAGTTCATGATTTCCTCACAATTCCAGAATAGCTTTGGCGATGATCGACCGCTGCACCTCGTTCGATCCGCCATAGATCGAGAGTTTGCGGTTGTTCAGATATTGCCCTGTCGGTGCCTGCGCATAGGCGGGGCCAACCGGATCGTTGTCGCCTTCCAACGCCTCGGACACGAAGGGCATGGCGTAGGGGCCGATGGCCTGCATGGTCAGCGCGTTGATTTCTTGGCGCACCTGCGTACCTTTGACCTTGAGCATGGAGCTTTCCGCACCCGGTGCCTGCCCCGCTGCGGCGGCGCTGATGACGCGCAAGTTGGTCGTGGCCATCGCCATCAGGTCAATCTGCACCTGCGCGATGCGGGCGGCAAACAGCGGGTTCTGGATCAGGGGCTTGCCCCCCGACAATTCCGCCCGCGCGATCCGCTTCAACTGCTCCAACCCCGCGCTGGCAAAACCAACGCCTGCGATGTTCGTGCGCTCGTGGGTCAGCAGATACTTGGCATAGGTCCAGCCCTTGTTTTCCTCGCCGACCAGATTAGCGGCGGGCACGCGGACGTTGTCGAAAAAGACCTCGTTCACCTCCACTCCGCCGTCGATCAGCACGATCGGGCGGACGGTGATTCCGGGGGCGTTCATGTCGATCAGCAGGAAAGAGATGCCTTCTTGGCGCTTGCCCTCTTTACTAGTGCGGACAAGGCAGAAAATCATGTTCGCGTATTGGCCAAGCGTGGTCCACGTCTTTTGCCCGTTCACGATGTAATCGTCGCCATCGCGCACCGCAGAGGTACGGACCGATGCAAGGTCGGACCCTGCACCCGGTTCAGAGTAACCCTGGCACCACCAGTCGTCGCCGTTCAGGATACGCGGCAGCCAATGGGCTTTTTGGGCGTCAGAGCCGAAGGCCATCAGCACCGGCCCCAGCATCGCAAGGCCAAAGGGGACGATGCGCGGCGCGTTGCCCTTCGTCATCTCGTCCTCGAAAATGTGGCGCTGGACGGAGTCCCATCCGGTGCCGCCGTGCTCAATCGGCCAGTTGCCCGCCAGCCAGCCCTGCGCGTTCAGAATGGCATGCCATTCCTCGTGGTCTTGCTTGGTCAGCGTCTGGCCGTCGCGCACCTTGTCAGACAGATGCGTTGGCAGATTGTCTTTCAGGAAATCACGCACTTCACCGCGAAAGGCGATCTGGGCGTCTGTGTAATTCAGGTCCATGACGTGTCCCCCCTTAATAGATTTCAAACAGGCCAGCGGCACCTTGGCCACCACCGATGCACATCGTCACAACGCCCAGCTTGGCACCGCGGCGACGACCCTCGATCAGCAGGTGTCCGGTCATCCTCGCGCCGGTCATACCAAAGGGATGACCCAGCGCGATGGACCCACCGTTCACGTTCAGCTTGTCATTGTCGATGCCCAAGGTGTCGCGGCAATAGATCAGTTGGCTGGCGAAGGCCTCGTTCAGCTCCCAGATGTCAATGTCGTCGACGCTCAGACCCGCGCGTTCCAGCAGGCGCGGCACGGCGTAAATCGGGCCGATACCCATCTCGTCCGGCTCGCAACCTGCGACGGCGAAACCGCGAAAGGCACCCAGCGGTGTCAGGCCAGCGCGTTCAGCTTCTTTGGCGTCCATCATCACCAAGGATGCGGCCCCGTCGGACAGTTGAGAGGCGTTTCCTGCGGTGACGAACTGATCGTCCCCGCGCACCGGGGCCAGCTTTTGCAGGCCTTCCAGCGTCGTCGTAGGGCGGTTGCATTCGTCCTTGGCGACAGTGATTTCACGCGCCGACGTTTCCTTGGTCGCCTTATCCGTCACCTGCATGCTCACAGTGATCGGTACGATCTCGTCGTCAAACTTGCCTGCTTCTTGCGCGGCGGCGGTGCGCTGCTGGCTTTGAAATGACAACTCGTCCTGCGCTTCGCGCGACACGCCGTAGCGGGCGGCGACGATATCGGCGGTTTCCACCATCGGCATGTACAGCTCTGGCTTGTTGGCCAAGATCCAGTCCTCCCGCGAATTGCGCACGGGGGGCTGCACCATCGAGATACTCTCGACCCCGCCGACTAGGACGGCCTTGGCCCCCTCTTGCGCGATCATGTGGCCGCCCATCGCAATGGCCTGCAAGCCACTGGCGCAAAAACGATTTACCGTGGTGCCTGCAATCGACACGGGCAGCCCGGCGCGGATGACAGCCTGCCGTGCGATGTTGCCGCCGGTGACATATTCCGGATAACCCGTGCCCCAGATGCTGTCTTCGATCAGCGCTGGATCGATGCCCGCGCGGTCAACAGCGTGGCGCGCGACATGGCCCGCCATCGTGGCCCCGTGGGTCATGTTGAACGCGCCCCGCCCGGCTTTGCCGATGGCGGTGCGGGCGACAGAAACGATGACGGGATGTGACATAAGCGGTCCTTTAAGGGTGCGGGTCAGCGGTTCAGACTGGCAAAGTTTTGACCGTTTGCGACCAGCTGTTCCAGCAGCGGTGCGGGGGTCCAGAAATGGTCGTCGGTTTTGGCAAATTCGAGGATGTCCGCCAAGATCACGTCCAGCCCGACAACATCGGCGTAATGCAGCGGGCCGCCGCGATAGCGCGGAAAGCCGTAGCCCGACAAAAACACCACATCGACGTCAGAGGGGCGCTGCGCGATGCCTTCTGCGACCACGCGCGCAGCCTCGTTCACCATCGCGGCCATGGTGCGGCGGGTGATTTCATCCGCCGTAAAGTCGCGCGGGGTCAGGCCCAGATCGGCGCGGGACTTGTCGATGATCGCGGTCACGGCATCATCGGCGCGGCCCTTGGGACTGTCTTCATCATAGATGTAATAGCCGTGCTTGGTTTTCTGGCCCAGCCAGCCATTGTGAAAGAGAGCGTCGGCAAAGACCGGCGACCGGTCACGCGGATGCGCGTCAGCCGCTTTGCGCTGGCGAGTCATGTAACCGATATCGAGGCCCGCGAGATCGCTGACCTGATAGGGGCCCATGGCAAAACCGAAGTCCATCAGCGCGCGGTCCACGGCGTAGGGGCTCGCGCCGTCCAGCACCATGTGATCCACCGCCGTGCGGTAGTGCGAGAGGATGCGGTTGCCGATGAAGCCGTCGCAAACGCCCGCCCGCACACCGATCTTGCCGAGCTTTTTCGCAAGTGCAAAGGCGGTCGCGGTGACATCGGTGGCGGTGGCGTCGGCCACGACGATCTCTAACAGTTTCATCACATGCGCGGGGGAAAAGAAGTGCAGGCCGATCACGTCGCCCGGGCGGCTGGTGGCCTGCGCGATTTGGTTGACGTTAAGATAGGACGTGTTGGTTGCCAGCACCGCGCCGGGTTTGCAAACGCGGTCCAACTCGCGGAAGACTTCTGTTTTGACGTCCATGTTTTCAAACACGGCCTCGACCACCAGATCTGCATCGGCCAGTACTTCATAGCCGACGACGGTCGCCAGCGCATCGGACAGGATCGCGTCGCGCTTTACATCGGTCAGCTTGCCGCGCTTCACGGCGCTGGCGAGGTTGCGGGCGATGGTGTCGCGCGCGCGGGCGGCGCTTGAGTCATCGCGTTCAACCAGCGTGACGTGCAGGCCTGATAGGACCATCGCAGTGGCGATTCCGGCCCCCATGGTGCCGCCGCCGATCACACCAGCGCGGGTGATATCGCGCGGGACGATGTCTTTGATTTCGTGCACTTTGGCGACGGCGCGCTCGGCAAAAAAGGCGTGCATCATGCCCGCGCGTTGCGGGGTGTCGAGCATAGACAGGAACAAGTGACGCTCGCGCGCCAAGGCCTGATCGAAAGGCAGTTCGGTGCCTGCGATGACGGCGTCCAGCACAGCCAGCGGCGCAACCTGCCCCTTGGCGGTTTTGGTCAGGCGCTGCCCCCAAGTGTCGATCAGATCAGCGTCGGCAGCGGGGAATGGCAAATTGGTCACGGCGCGGGGGGGGGCGTTGTCCGCGACCAGCTGCGCGGCATAGCTGAGGGCATCGGCCAGCAGATCGATCCCCGCCAGCGCATCGACAAAACCCATGTCCAGCGCCAGCGCGCCATTTACGGGGCGGCCGCTGGTCATCAAGGTCAAGGCTGCATCTAGCCCCACAAGACGCGGCATTCGCTGGGTGCCACCGGCCCCGGGGATCACGCCAAGAGTCACCTCTGGCAGGCCCAGCTTGGCGGATTTGGTCGCGATGCGGTAATGCGCGCCCAGTGCGACCTCTAGCCCGCCACCCAGAGCCGTTCCGTGGATCGCGGCGATGACAGGCTTGGTGCTGGCGGCGATGCGGTTGATGACGTCGGGCAGGAACGGCTGAAGCGGCGGCTTGCCAAATTCGGTGATGTCAGCGCCGCCAATGAACAGACGACCTGCGCCGATGATCACAGCAACCTGCGCGTCCGTATCGCCGTCAAAGCAATTAATCGCGTCCCACAGCCCCTGGCGGACGGCCTGTCCCAGCGCATTCACGGGCGGATTATCCACAGTGATCACCGCCACATTGCCTGTTCGTTCATAGGTCACTTGGGTCATGTGCGTCTCTCCCTCGGTATTGGTATCTGACATAACGACATGACGAATGATTTCAACATGTAAAATTTTGTGCCGCTATGCGGAATAAAAATCAGAGATCCTGAGACCCGAAGCCGCCGCCGTGCCCCATCATCCGTTCCAGATCGCGCACGCAACGCAGCAACTTTGGTCCGACCTCGCCCTGCATGCGGACAACTGGCAGAGCCTCTGGCATGGCACCGCAGGTAAAGATGACCGGCTCGCCCAGCTCTCGTGCCAGAAACGGCACGGCGACGGCGTGGATATTGGCGGCAAAGTAGCTTTCCGGATCGGTGATGACGTAGCCCAGCGTCATGATCTGATTGTGGGCAGACTGCCGGTCCGCATTCGCCTGCGCCGGGGTCAGGCCGCGGTCGCCGTCCGCCTCCCTTACCGCTTGGGCAAAGCCGTCTTCAGTCAGGGCCGCCAGCATCGCATGGCCAGAGGATGATCCGTGGAACGGCAACCGATGGCCGACTTCCAGCCACAAGGACGCAACGCCGCGCGGGCGCCATGTCTTGACGATCAGCATCCGCCCCGCATCGCGCACCAGCAGCAGCGACAGCGTGCCAGTTTCATCCGCCAGCCGCTGCATCAGCGGACCAGACAGATCGACAAAGGACAGCGACGCGCTGGCCAAATTACCCAGCGCCAGCAGCGCCGGACCGGGGCGATAGCGGTCGTGCCGCCGGGCATGGGTCAGATAGCCGAGCGATTGCAGCGTGAAGGTCAACCGCGACACGGTCGATTTGGGCAGGCCAGTGCGGTCCGAAATTTCGGCATTGCCCAACCCATCATCCGATGGACGGAAAG
The DNA here is from genome assembly GCA_963926415.1 of uncultured Loktanella sp. Taxonomy (GTDB): domain Bacteria; phylum Pseudomonadota; class Alphaproteobacteria; order Rhodobacterales; family Rhodobacteraceae; genus Loktanella. The sequence goes on along the minus strand of CAWUXN010000333.1, from coordinate 2,589 downwards.
CCCGCAGAACGCTGAGCCCCCGCGCCAATGTGGTAGCAAAACGCCGATCCTTTTCCAAATCGCCATCCATAGTGTGTTGTCTCCTTACGTTTGTCATCGCCAGCTATAGCGAATTGGGAATCAGAAGCGAGATAATCGGAAAGCTCATCAACAAAATTAACACAACCACGTCGATGGCCAGAAAACGCCAGATCCCGGCAAAGATCTTGTCGATTGGCACAGCCTTGCCCACCACGTTGCTGATGACAAAGACGTTCAACCCGACTGGGGGCGTGATCAGCCCAATTTCCAGCAGTTTGACGACGACAACGCCGAACCAGATCAGGTTAAAGCCGTAGCTTTCGACCAGCGGCACCATCAGGGGCAAGGTCAGAACCATGATCCCGATGGGGTCAAGGAACATGCCAAGGATCAAGTAGATGATCGCGATAGAGACCAGCAGCAGGACAGGCGATAGCTGCGCATCACTGACGGAGGTGACGATATCGGATGCCACGCCGGTCAGCGCGATGAAGGCGACAAAGATCTTGGCGGCGGCGGCGATCAGGAAGATGCTCGACGTCTGGACGCAGGTCTCGCGCAGGCTGTCCCATAGGTCGGCCCATGTCAGCTTGCGCTGTGAAAAGCCGATGACGCAGGCGGCGGCGACACAGATCGCCGCCGCCTCGGTCGCGGTGAAAAAGCCGCCGTAGATGCCGCCGACGATCAGCGCGAACAGCGCGACTGCAGGCCATGCGCCGATGGCGGCATTCAGCTTATCTTGCAGCGTGATTTCACCCTGATAGGCGGGCGCGGCGGAGGGCTTGGCTTTCACCCAGATGTAGATCGCCAGCAAAAAGCCACCTAGCGACAACAGACCCGGCAGGATGCCCGCAAGAAACAGCGACGAGAGCGAGGTTTCGGTAAAGATGCCGTAGATGATAAAAAGCACTGACGGCGGGATGAGCGAGCCCAGCGTGCCGCCGGCTGCGACGGATGCGGTCGCAAGGCCCTTATCATAGCCCATACGCAACATCTCTGGCGCGCAGATGCGGCCCATGGTGGACGCGCAAGCGATAGACGATCCGGTGATCGCGGAAAACCCGCCGCAACCGACGACCGATGCCATGGCAACTCCGCCCGGCACGCGTACCAGCCAGACGCGGGCGGCGTCATAGATGCGCGTCGTAATATCGGCGCGGTAGGCGATATGGCCCAGCGCGATAAACAGCGGGATCATTGAAAGATCATAGGAATGGATCAGGTCGAAAGAGTTCGAAAACACAAGCGACGTCGTTGGCCGGATCGCCCGGTCCGGCGTGAACGCCCCGGTGCGGGTGGCGAAAATCACAAAGGTGCCGATGGTGCCAATGCCCGCCAGCGCGAATGCGATAGGCACCCGCAGCGCCAGCAAGCCGATCACGGCGGCAAAGGCGCACACGCCAATCAGGGTGCCGTCCATCAGGAATGGTCCTTTTCTTCGACAAAGGTAGAGCTGGTGGTTTCAGACAGAGCTGGGATGCCGCCAGCCCGCAGTGTGCGAATGTCAGCGATGACCAGAAGCAAAAGGCGCAGCCAGCAAAATGACATACCGATCAGGAACAGCACCCGTCCCGGCCATTTAGGCAGATTCAGCTGGCCAAAATAATAGGACCCACCGGTCAGGGTATGCACTGCTTCGTTCCAGCCAGCGTATAGCAGCGGCGACAAGGCCAGCAAACCGAACAGGCCACCAAAAACGACCAGCCAGCCTTGCACACGCATCGGCATGCGATTGGACAGGAATTCCACCACGATATGCGCCCGCGCGGTCGTTGCGGCGGCCAGTGGCAACACGATGGCCACGACCATCAGTTCGCGCACCATCACGATCGTATCGGGAATGCCCGAATTCAGCGTGACCCGCAGCAAGACACTGGCGGTAATCAGCGCACCCAGTGCGATCACGGCGCAGCACGCTAGGTCAAGCAACAGCCTTTCGATGCGATACAGCATCGGTCACCCCCAAAATTATGTATGGATCAGGTCAGGCTGCGGCGGATGCCGCCGCAGCCTGTTTGTCGGATCAGCGCGTCCAAGGATAACCCATGGCGTCACGCTCGTTCGTGTATTTCGCCAGCAACTCGCGGTAGGTCGCCAGCATGCCCGCGCCGTCCAGATCGGCGGCGGTTGCCTGCTCGACCCAAGCATCGATATACGGTTTGCCGCGCTCGACCAGCTTGTCACGCTCGGAGGCGTCCAGCTCGATCACCTCGACGCCAGCGTCCTTCATCGTCTGCACGGCGGCATCGTTGTCGGCGGTGATCAATTCACCCAGCGTGTCGGCCATGCCAACGCCAGCGTCCTGCATCGCGGTCTGCTGCTCTGGTGTCAGAGATTCAAAGGCGAACTTGTTCATAAAGATGCCGAGCGCGCCGACCTGACCCCAGTTCAGGATCGTATAGCTGGTCATGACTTCTTGCTGCTTGAGCGCGGCAACCGCATAGGAATATCCCTGCGAGCAATCCAGTAGGCCCGTGTCCATACCCTGATAGGCATCATAGATCGACATCGCGACCATGTTAGCGCCCAGATCGCGGAAGACCTCGCCATATGCGCCAACGCCGCGCA
>CAWUXN010000332.1:0-2719 GCA_963926415.1 uncultured Loktanella sp. | reverse complement strand
CGATATTTGCGCGGACGGTCATGTCGACGGCCAGACCAAAGTGTTTGCGATCCTCTGACAGATAACCAATGCCCGCCGCGACCGCCGCATGGGGGCTGCGAATATCGACGGCGTAACCGCCGACACGGATTTCACCCGCATCGCGCGGATCAGCACCAAAGATGATACGCGCGACCTCTGTCCGCCCCGCCCCCATCAGCCCAGCAAAGCCAAGGATTTCTCCCTTGCGGACGGAAAAGCTGACGTCCCGCACCTCTTTGCCGCGCGATAGCCCGCACACTTCCAGAGCGATGGGGGCTTGCGACAGGTCCGGCACGGTGGCCCGGCTTTGCGTTACCTCACGGCCCACCATCAGCTGGATGATCTTTGACAGCGGCGTATCGGTGGCGTCCAAGGTGTCGATGAAGGACCCATCACGCAGAATGGTGACACGGTCGGCGATGCGCTTGATCTCGTCCATGCGGTGACTGATGTAGACGATGCCGACGCCTTCGGCCTTCAGCTTGGCAATCACGGCAAACAGTTCATCAATTTCGGTATCGTTCAGGGCGGCGGTGGGCTCGTCCATGATCAGGACGCGCGGGTTATAAGATAGCGCCTTGGCAATCTCGATCAGCTGCTGGCGTGCAATGGTCTGAGTGCTGACCTTGGTGCGCGGGTCCATCGCAAGGCGCAGGGATGCAAAGATTTCAGCAGTTTTGCGGTTCAATTCATGTTCGTCCAACCGGCCAAAACTGCGACGCGGCTCGCGCCCGATCAGCACATTCTGCGCTGCCGTCAGGTCGTTCATTAGGCTTAATTCTTGGTGGATGATCCCGATGCCAAGGTCCTGTGCAGCACGCGGGCTGTCGGGCGTGACCGGCTTGCCATCGACAAACATCTCGCCGCCGTCACGGGCATAGATTCCTGACATGATCTTCATCAAGGTCGATTTGCCGGCACCGTTCTCACCCATCAGGGCATGCACTTCGCCTGGGCGCAGATTGAACTGCACAGCCTTAAGCGCGTGAACGCCGGGAAAGCGTTTTTCGATCCCCCGCATTTCGACCAGATAACTCACACTCAAAGCCCTCCCAAGCTCTTGACCCGTCCTTTGGTTCGCCTCGCGCTACATAACCGCGCCGATCTGCCAAGGCACGAATTCGACCCCGCCAAAACCAAGCTCTTCGCTTTTCGTGGGCTCGCCAGATGCTACGCGAATGAACAACTCAAAGATGTCACGGCCTTTGTCCGACAGGCTGACGCCGTCGCTGATGATATCGCCGCAGTTCACATCCATGTCGTCCGACATGCGGCGATACATTTCCGAATTGGTCGCGATCTTTATGCCCGGCGTCGGCATATAGCCCGAGACCGATCCACGCCCGGTGGTGAAAGCGATCAGGTTGGCACCCGACGCGATCTGGCCCGTCACAGAGCATGGATCGAAACCGGGGCTGTCCATAAAGACAAAGCCCGGCGTTTCGATCTTTTCCGCGAAAAGAAAGACGTCCGTCAGAGGTGCGCTGCCGCTTTTGGCGACGGCACCGAGGGATTTTTCAAGGATCGTGGTCAGCCCGCCACGCTTGTTGCCGGGGCTGGGATTGTTGTCCATCTCGCCCTTGTTGCGGGCGGTGTAATCCTCCCACCAGCGGACGCGGTCGATCAGTTTCAGGCCGACTTCGACCGACACCGCGCGGCGGGTCAGCAGATGTTCGGCACCGTAAATTTCTGACGTCTCGGACAGGATCGTCGTGCCGCCGTGCTGCACAAGCATGTCGGATGCGATGCCCAGCGCCGGGTTGGCAGTGATGCCGGAATAGCCGTCCGATCCACCGCATTGCATTCCCACCATCAGATGGGAAATCGGCGCAGGCCTGCGGGTGGCTGCATTGGCCAGCTCTGCGATGCCGCGCAACTCTGACAGGCCCTTTTCAATCGTCTTGCGGGTGCCACCCTCTTGCTGGATCGTCATGTAGCGCAGCGCACCGTCGGCCCGGATGGGGCGCCCCCCCACAAGGTCAGCGACCTGCATCACCTCGCACCCCAACCCGATCAGCAGGATGCCGCCAAAGTTCGGATGCTGGGCATAGCCCGACAGGGTGCGGAACAGCGCCGTGTAGCCTTCGTTATCGCCGGACATACCGCAGCCGGTGCCGTGGGTAATCGGGACGATGCCGTCGATATTGGGGTAATCGTCCAGAAAGCCTGACTTTTCCGCCGCCTCTGCGATGAACTTGGCGACCGAGCCGGAACAGTTCACCGAGGTCAGGATGCCCAGATAATTGCGTGTGCCTACGCGCCCGTCGGCGCGATGGTAGCCGTTGAACGTCCGCGTATCGGTTGCTGACACAAGCGCAGTGGCTTCGCTGGCATGGGCATAGTCGCGGCTGTGCTCGCCCATGCCCAGATTTTGCGTGTGAACATGTTCACCCGGCACGATGTCAGCCGTCGCCTGCCCGATGGTCTGACCATAGCGGATCACATTCTGCCCAGCCGCGATGGGCAAAAGCGCGCATTTGTGCCCTTGCTTCATCGCCTGCAACAACACCGGGCCGCCGGCAAAGCCCACATCACCCGCATCGATATTGCCCAGCGCGATCGCCACGTTATCATGCGGATGAAGGGTCAGCATACGGGGCGGTTGGGTCATATTGCGGATTCCTGTGGTTGGCTTCTAAGCGATTTAATAACAAAATGGCTAGCTTGACTTGGCGCACCTGTCAACTAACATGTCAGT
>CAWUXN010000331.1:0-3102 GCA_963926415.1 uncultured Loktanella sp. | reverse complement strand
TTTCTGCCCCGCCGAAAAAGTTGCGATGCAGCCAATAGGCAGAGGTGCGGATGCCCTCGACCGTCGAATATTCCAGACCAACACCGATGCGGCGCGGCTTGCTTTCGGCAATCGCCACCGTGATCGGCAGGGTGTCATTTGGCCCGATATCGTCCGCTTCGGTCAATGCAACGCTGTCGAAGGCGCCGGTTTCGCGCAAGCGGCGGGCCACTTGGTTCAGATCTTCGGGGTCATAGACTTCGCCCGTGGGTAGCCCTGCGATGCGGGTGATGGCGCTGGTGCGCACTTTGTAATTGCCGGTGACGGTCAGCGGACCAAAGGTTAGCCGCGGCCCCGGCGCAATCGTGACGCTGGCGTCCAGCAGGTTGTCATTGTGGCGCGCCACGATCTGCTGGCCCGACGCCTCGACCTTGGCATAGCCCTGATCGCGCCAGGCCGTGCGAGCATTGCGGCTGGCCTGACGGATTGCATCGGCCTTGGCGTCCTCTCCGGGCGCGAATGCCTTTGGAAGTTCGGTGCCAGGTGCCAGCGGCGCGACAGACGCGGTGCCAAAGGTATAGATCGGGCCCGGATCGACCGCGATCGCGATCACGTCAATCTGCGAGGGTGCGTCCAGCGGCGCAAGGTTCGCGGCCTCTGTCCCGTTCACCTTGATCGAGATGGTGCCACTGTAATACCCGGCCGCATAAAGCGCCGTCAGCAGGCGGCGGTAATCGGCGCGGGCGGCGGCAACATAGTCCTGAGGCTGGGGGTCGTCCTCGTCCCCGACGCTGCGAGACAGGGATGCGTCCTGCAGCAAGCTTAGCAGGCTGTCATCTGTACCGGGGGCGTCGAGCGTCACCTCTTGTGTCGTGGCGGCTGTGGCAGTGCTCAATAAAAGGACCGCAGTCCAACTTATCTGCTTAAACGTCATACCGCATCCCCTGTCGTCTTTGAAAATGGTTGTAGCCCATCGCGAAAAAAACGCAAACAAACCTGTGGTCTGAACCCCTATCTGGCGCAGGTTTCACGCAACTTTGTTAACGCTAAGGCAACAGATTGATGCAGCCGCATCACGCCGGGATGTGGCGCTGAAATCGCGGGTCATTTGGCACCCTCAGTCGAAGGGACCGTCCGGATAGGTGACGCCAGCCAGATACAGGCCTTCCGGCGGGCAAACCGGGCCACATGCGGCGCGGTCGCGGGCCTCTAGCGCGGTCTTGACCTGATCCGGGGGCCAATGCCCGCTGCCGACCCGTTCCAGCGTGCCGACAAAGCTGCGAACCTGATTGTGCAGGAACGACCGGGCACGCACGTGGATGTGAAACAGCTGGCCCGCATGGAACGGCACCTCTTCGATGCGCAATTCGTCCAGCGTACGCACCGGGCTATCTGCTTGGCACATGGCGGCCCGGAAGGTCGTGAAATCGTGACGGCCGAGCAAATGGTCCGCGCCAGCCTGCATGGCGGCACCGTCCAGTAGCCTTTTCACCTGCCACATACGCCCGGCGTCCAGCGCCAGCGGCCCACGGCGCGCCAGTAGGCGGAACATGTAACGCCGCTCGGTAGCGGAAAAGCGCGCATGCCAACCGCCGTCCACCTGCGCGCAATCTAGGATCGCGACGGGCAGGGGCTTCAGGTGGTAATTTAGCGCCTCTGACAAACGGAATGGATCCCAGTCGCGGCTCACGTTGCAATGGGCCACTTGGCCCGTCGCGTGAACACCGGCATCCGTGCGCCCGGCGGCGGCGATGGTATGCGGGCCGGGATCTATTTTTCCCAAGGCGGCCTCGACCGCGCCCTGCACCGACGGCTGGTCGGCCTGCCGCTGCCACCCGGAAAAGGGCGTTCCATCATATTCGATTTTCAAGGCATAACGTGGCATTGCGCGGGCTTAGGCCTGGATATCGGCAAAATCAATCCCTACCCAAGCGCCGCCTCAGCGCCTATTTGTCAATGAACGAAAACTGGAGGGTGCCGCGTGGGCCTGTTCGACATGACCGAAGGCATCGTACGGGGCGTTGGCAATGTGACCAGTGCCGTGACCCATCCACTGACCGCGCCGTTCAGCGATCCTGTGATCCGGCTGGGCGTCACGGGTCTTTCGCGGGCGGGCAAGACCGTATTCATCACCTCGCTTGTGGCGAACCTGATGGACCGGGGCCGGATGCCGCAACTACGAGCCGCCGCCAGCGGTGCGATACAGATGGCGTATTTGCAACCGCAGCCTGATGACACGCTGCCGCGATTTGATTATGAAACCTACCTTTCGCAGCTGACGGCGGTGGATCCTGTCTGGCCGGATGGCACGCGGCAAATCTCGGAATTGCGTCTGTCGCTCAAAGTGCAGCCGACGGGGTTCATGGCGGGCCTGAAGGGCGTGCGGACCGTGCATCTGGATATCGTCGATTACCCCGGCGAATGGTTGCTGGACCTTGGCCTGCTGGATCAAAGCTATGCGGAATGGTCCAAGGGCGCTCTGGTGCGCTGCGCCGGGCGTCCCCTTGGGGACGAGTATCTGGCTTTGATGGAGCAAACGGACGCCACCAAACCACTAGAGGAGTTTGCCGCAAAGGCCCTTGCGCAAGCCTATACCACGCATCTGAACGCATCGCGCGCGGCGGGCTATTCCGATTGCACGCCGGGTCGGTTCCTGCTGCCAGGCGATCTGGCGGGCAGTCCGGTGCTGACCTTTGCGCCGCTGCCAGGCGCGGATTTTGCGCGCGGCACGCTGGGCCGGGAATGTGCGCGGCGCTTTGAAAGCTACAAGAAGAACGTCGTGCAACCGTTCTTTCGCAATCACTTTTCCCGCATCGACCGTCAGGTTGTGCTGGTCGATGTGCTGGGCGCGATCCACAACGGTCCGCGCGCCGTGGACGATCTGCGCGCCGCCATGGCAGAGATCCTTGGTGCGTTTAATCCGGGCCGGAACGGATTCATCAGTCGCATCTTCTCTGGCCGCCGGGTCGAGAAGATCTTGTTCGCCGCGACCAAGGCCGACCACCTGCACCACACCCAGCATCCCCAGCTGACCACGATCACGCAGGCCTTGCTGCGCGAAGCCAAGGACCGCGCCGATTTCGCTGGCGCGCAGACCGCAGCCATGTCCATCGCCGCCCTGCG
>CAWUXN010000330.1:0-4477 GCA_963926415.1 uncultured Loktanella sp. | reverse complement strand
GAAATGCCCAAGCAGGAAAATTGCCCTATTCTTGGGATCACCTGCGATCACGGTCGTCGACACCATGCGTTTGCTGTCGTACATCGCGCGGCCGGCGGCCTTCTCAATCGACTGGACCGAGACCCCGTCACGGGGGGGGGGCGGGCGATTCCCATCGCTGCGGATAACTGGTGCACTCGGTCGCCCAGCAGTGTGACACTGTGTTGCGCAAGAGAGGTTGCGATCGCTTCGCCGATTTCGCGCAGGACGTGGGTGGACCGGAGGTGAAGGGCCCGCAGGGCGAATTCGTCACCGCGGATACGGGCCGCAAAAACGCGGTTGCGAGAGTTTTCCTAGACCGCCTTGGCCAGCGTCTGGATCGCCTGATCGCCAGCGTTATGCCCCAAGGCATCATTGATCGCCTTGGGGCCGTTCTTGTCGATATAGAAAAGCGCAAAAGACACTTTATTGAGCGGCATTCTGCATTTTCCTGCGCATACCGTGTGCATTCAGAAGGCCGGTCATATGATCCGTTTCGACCTGTGTCGCCAGCAGCTGGTTTTGCAGGTGCTGCCGTTTCACCCGCTGCAAGTTGGTCCGGTGGGCAGCCGTCATGTTGACGAACTCGGTCTTGATCCGTAGCGGTTCCACCAGCTTGATGGCGATCAGATCGCGGGGCTTAAATGCGCCGCCCAGACGCCAGGCGAAGGCCGTTAGCCCCTGACCCGATACCGTCTGCACGCCGAACCTGACCTGAGCGGTGCTGCTAAAGCACGACGCCAGTTGGCGCTGGCCTTCTGGGGTATTCACGACCCAGTCCAGAAAAGCATCCCCCGCCTGCAACGCAAAAGAGCTTCGCGCGCGGTCATTTCCTGCAACAACCTGCAATGTCCAGTCCAGCACGATGCAGGCCTCTGAGCTGAACGACAGCATCGTTTCAATCAGGGGGCGTTCCATCTGATTACTCTGCTAAGAATTCGACGCCGGGCGTCGGCGCAGCTACGTTAAGTTAGAGCGCCACGACGATATGACAACGGTCGTCATCGCGCGCGATCGCCGTGTCGATGTTGACATGAGCATAGCCGTTGCGGTCCGCCACCACGCGGCCAAAGACGTTTGTCGTCATCATGCACAGGGATGGGCGGCCCGACACCTTGTCATCAAATGGACCGCAGCCGACGGTAAGCACGACCTGGTTGTCATCGGCAGATACCAGCTTGAAATCGCCCCCGACCTGCGCCTTCAGACCGGCTAAAATTTGCGCTAGTGGTTCGGGGTCGGCGCTGTCAGGCCCTGCCGGGTAGAGGCTGGAAATCCTGTGCCCGATATTGCCGCCGACAGTGCTGACGAAACCCTCTGAATCCTGATGATGGTTTCCAGCAGTTAGGCCAGATCGCCGATGATGCCGACGAAAAAGTCCGGCTGGTTCAGCAATTGTGCGGTATGCGCCGTGGCTTGATTGATCTTCTACTCGAACATCGCGACCTCGCTACCTTTCGACGTGACACACCGTAGGGGGGGCGAACATTAAAAGCCGCTTAATCGTGGACCACAGATCAAGATTGGCTGGGCAAGCGCGCGGCGAGGCGGCATGAAGGGGACATGCAATTTCCCGGTTTCATCCGCCCCGCCAGTTCAAACGACATTCCCGCCATCGACGCGCTGCTGAAAGCCGCGTTTGGCGGCTATGAAGAGGTCGCCCTTGTCCATGCCTTGCGCCGCGATGGGGCCATCAGGGGCGAGCAGGTGATCCCGCTTGGGGACGGGATAATTGGGTATTACGCCCTGTCTGCGATGAAGGCCCCGGCGGGTTGGCTATGCGTTGCACCGGTCGCGATCGCGCCGGACTGGCAAGGGCGGGGGCATGGGCGGCGCCTGCTATCGCAGCTTTCGGCTTGGGCCGATCAGACGCAGACCATCATTGCCGTGCTGGGAGAGCCCGCATTTTATGCCAAGGCGGGCTTTGTCGCCTCTGCTGCGGCGGCGCTGACATCGCCCTTTCCTATCGACCACACATTACTGGCGGGTGCCGGGGCCAAGGTGCCGCAGCAGACTCTGTCCTATCCTGCCGCCTTTGGCTGAAGACACCGCAGGCTAGCGGATGATTGGCTCTAGCGGATCGTAAAGGATGGCTTCGCCGTCACCCCAGGCCGCGTGGATCAGTGCGTCGGGCTTAATACGCAAGACCTGCGCTTCGTCTTTGGTCACCCAGCGGCTGTGGGTGACGATGCCTTCGGGGTCCGCCCAATCCGGGTTCACCGCGCCGTGTGCGATGGCGGCGTGAAAGTAGATGTCGATCTGGTGGAAGTCGCGCTCGGGGTCGTGGAACTCGTTCATAAGGCAGGGGGCACCGACGGTGATGCTCAGCCCGGTTTCCTCATGCACCTCTCGGATCAGGTTGTCCGGTAGGCTGGCGTGCGCCTCGACTCCGCCGCCGGGTGCACACCACAGGTCGGTGCGCCCGGCGTAGGCGTTGACCAGCAGCAGACGGCCTTGATCAAGGATAATGGCCCGGACAGCGGTGCGGGGCGGGCGTGACATTGGGGCAGCCTGACCGGTGGCGCAAGTTAGTGCAAGCGCAGGGCTGGGAGTTTGCCGCAGGAATGCTATCGGTGGTCCATGAAATATTTCACCCCGACCCTGCTTGTTTTGCTGATTGCCTGTTCCCGCGGGGGGCCGGTCGTGGCGCAGTCGCGCGAATGTGTCGTGTTGCTGCACGGCCTTGCGCGGAGCGAGATCAGCCTGACGCCCATGCAGCTTTATTTGGAGGGCAAGGGATATTTCGTCGTGAACCGCGGCTATCCGTCCACCGAAGATCCGATCCAAAAGCTGGTGGCCGAGAACGTCGGGCAAGATGTTGCAGCCTGCGGTGATCGGCGGGTGAACGTCGTCACCCATTCCATGGGCGGCATATTGATCCGTGCCTATCTGGTGAATCATCACCCGGACAATCTGGGCCGCGTGATCATGCTGGCACCGCCCAATGAAGGGTCCGATCTGGTCGATGTCTTTGGCGAATGGGAGTCGTTTAAGTGGATCCACGGCCCGGCTGGTATGCAGCTGGGCACGGATGCGGAAAGCTTTCCCAATGAATTGCCGGGGGCGGAAGGATATGAGCTGGGGATCATCGCCGGTTCGCGCAGCGTGAACCCAGTCTATTCGGTGGTCATCGATGGCGGTGATGATGGCAAGGTTAGCGTGGCCAGTACGCGACTGACGGGGATGCAGGACCACATCGTGCTGCCGGTGACCCATACGTTCATGATGAACAATCCGCTCGTCATGGCGCAGGTTCTGGCATTCTTGCAGAACGGTGCTTTCGATCGCGGGTTGAGCCTGACCGGGGTAATTTTCGGCAAGGAGTGACGTCCGGTATTCTGGTGAAAACCACATGCCTTTCAGGTGCAATTGGCTTCGCCAATGCATTTAAGAGTGAGTATTTTTGGCAAGATGATGATGGGCCTAGTTTCGCAGCGCATAAGAAAGGCCCCGGATGGCAGCAGCGCGGGGCCTTTGGTCTTGTGATGGTGGTGCTGTTAGTCTTGCTTTGCTTCCAGCGCGGCGATGCGCGCTGACAGGGCCGCGTTTTCTTCACGGGCCTTTTGGGCCATAGTGCGCACGGCATCGAATTCTTCGCGGGTGACCAGATCGCGGTCGGCCAGCCAGCGGTCCATCATAGATTTCATCGCATTGCCAGCCTCGTCGCGGGCCCCTTGGGCCACGCCCATGGCGTTGGTCATCAGGCTGCTGAGGTCGTCGAAAATCTTGCCCTTGGGTTGCATCATGTTTCTCCATCCGGTTGCGGGGGCGGGCCCCGTTTCCCATCCCATATGGTGTTGTGATAGCGGGGCTGCAAGCGGGCGGTTGACTTCGCCTTGGCCGCGCCACAGGAATAGCACTATGTTGGCTGCCATTCCCTTTCCCGATGTCTCGCCCGAGATTTTATCGGTCACGCTTTTTGGTGCGACCTTTGCGCTGCGCTGGTATGCGGTGGCCTATATCGTGGGGATCGCGATCGGCTATCGCATGATTGCTGCCGCCCTGAAGCGTCCGGCGCTGTGGCGCGACGCGCCGCCGATCACCCCAGCGCGAATGGAAGATTACCTGACCTACATTGTCATCGGCGTGATTGCTGGTGGGCGTTTGGGGTACTGTCTGTTCTATCAGCCGGGCTATTATCTGACCCACCCGCTGGAAATCCCGGCGATCTGGACCGGCGGCATGTCGTTCCATGGCGGTTTTCTGGGGGTCGTGCTGGCGGTCTATGTGTTTGCCCGTCGGGGTGGCGCGCCGTTGGGGTCGATGGCCGACGTGACCGCGCTGGCTGCGACACCGGCTATTCTGTTGGTGCGCATCGCGAACTTCATCAATGACGAGTTGTGGGGGCGCGCTACGGACCTGCCGTGGGGTGTCGTGTTCCCATCGGCGGCGGCGCAGGATTGTCTGGGTGTCGTTGGCCTGTGCGCGCGTCATCCCAGCCAGTTGTATGAATCGGCCC
>CAWUXN010000329.1:0-7516 GCA_963926415.1 uncultured Loktanella sp. | reverse complement strand
GCCGCAACCCCGATGTCGAAATTGATGATCGGCCCGGCCTTCAGCCACAGCATCGTAATAACGTCCAGCAACGCAGGCGACCCGGCTGCGCGATACAGCGCGAAATGCAGGTCTTTGTTTGCGGCCACCGCAGCGGCGCTGCCATAGGCGCGGTCCAGCACCTCATCGAAACGCTCTGCCAATGCGACCACACCGACGCGTTCGGTCTTGCTGGCGCGTGCGGCGGCCAACCGCGCAGCGTGGCCTTCGTTGACCATCCGCACCATCGTCAGATCTGCAAATTCTGCCGCCGTCATCAGCGGCACCATGACGGCCCGCTTGGGCGACACATCAAGCGCACCACTGGCCGCAAGTCTGCTCACCGCCTCGCGCACCGGCATCATCGACACCTCCAGCCGTTTGGCCAGATCCCGCAGCGACAGCCGGTCTCGCGGACGCAATGCTCCAGACAATAACATCTCGCTCAGGGTGTCATACACTTGATCTGAAAGTGTTTGACGGCGGGCGGGGCGGATCTGATCAAGCGGATGGGCCATGCGTTATCGAACTCCTGTTGACACGTGTAGCGCCGACCTGCAACTGTGATCTCAGATCACAGTAGTTCGGCACAAACTGCAAGCCTTGATCTCTCGGCTGAGGAGGAAAGTCAGCCCGAAAGATCGCCGTCCCGTCACATGTGGTCCTCAAAAAGTGGATTTAGGGAGGAATATCATGATTATCAGCAACACCAGCCGCAGAGGCTTTCTACGCACGGGCGTCGCCGGTCTGGCTCTTGGCGTCTGCGCGCCGGCCTATCTGCGGGCGCAGGCGGCACCGCTTAAGATCGGGCACCTGACGCCAACCACCGGCTTTCTTGGGCCACTGGGCGAATACGCGCAGATGGGCATCAAGCTGGCGGTGTCGCATATCAACGCCAACGGCGGTGCGGGCGGGCGGCAGGTCGAGTTGATCATGGAAGACAGCGTCAACCCACAGACCGCATCCACCAAAGCCGAACGCATGTTCGAGCGTGATAACGTCGACATGATCATTGGCGAAATTTCGTCCGCCTCTTGCCTTACGATTTCGCAGGTCGCCGCGCGCTACGGCAAGTGCTTTGTGAATACCGGCGGCAACTCTGACAGCCTGCGCGGGCAGGATTGCAACCGCTACATGTTCCACGTCGAAACCCAGAACTCGATGTATGTGAACGCCGAAGGGGCCTATTTCAAACAGAACGACATGGTCGATGGTAAGAACTGGTATACGCTGACCGCGGACTATGCATTCGGCCATGATTTGCTGTCAGCAGCGAAAGCGTTTCTTGACGCCAACGGTGGCATCGTGACCGGTGAGGATCTCGTGCCCACTGACGCTACCGACTTTTCGTCCTATCTGCTGAAAATCCGTCAGGCCGAACCTGATGTGGTGGCCTTGAACCTAGCCGGGACGCAGATCACCAACTTTTTCAAGCAATACAGCGAATTCGGGCTCGACTTCACCGTCGGCGGCTTTGGCTTCGACACGGTTGCCGCCTGGGCGGCAGGGGCACAGAACTTTCGCGGCACATGGCCGAACGTGTGGAACCACCTTGTGCCGAACGACGCCTCGCAAGCTTTCGTGAAAACCTTTACCGATGAATACGGCAAGCCGCCAGAAAATCAGGCGTGGGGCGATTACAATGCCGGTCTGATCATGGCCAAGGCGGTGACAGAGGCGGGCGATGCCAGTGGTGATGCGCTGGTCGCCTATCTGGAAAGCCCAGAGGCCCAGTTCGACCTGATGAAGAACCGTAAGGGCTATTTCCGACCCACGGATCACCAGCTTATTCAAGAAATCTATGCCATCACAGCGCTTCCGGCGAGTGAGGTGCAGAACGAATACGACATCTTCACCACCTCTGATCCGTTGCCCGGGGCCGATGAACCGTTAGAGGCGCTAGCGCAGAGCGTCACCGGCGGCACCTGCTCATTCTAAGCAACAGCGTGGCGGGCGGGCCATAAGCCCCCCGCCACGACTTCACAATAATATCGGGGGAGAGGCACCACCATGCTGGGGCTATTCATCGCACAGGTTCTCAACGGGCTGCTGGACGGGACATATTACCTGCTGATCGCGCTGGGGCTGTCGCTGATCTTTTCGTTGGGCGGCATCATCAACCTTGCGCATGGGGCTTTCTTTGCCATCGGTGCCTATCTCGCGATCCTGATCACACCCTATGTCGGCTATTTCGGCGCACTGATCATTGTCCCTTTCATAGTGGCGGGTCTGGGCATGTTGACAGAGCGCACTTTGTTCACCCGGTTCTATCGGATCGACCCGCTGTATTCGCTGCTGCTGACCTTTGGCCTTGCGATGGTGATCGAACAGGGCTTGCGGTGGATCTTCGGGGCCTCACCCCAGAACTACAACATGCCCGACATTCTTCGCGGGCAGGTGTTCATGGGCGACTTCATCTATTCACGCTACCGTCTGTTCCTAATCGCTGTGGCAGTCGCCGTAGTGGCCGCGCTTTGGGTCTTGCTCAACCGCACCTCATTCGGTCGGATCGTCCGCGCGGGCGTCCAAAACCCTGAAATCGTCGGCTCGCTTGGCATCTCGCTGCGGCCTTATCTGTCGATGGTGGCCGGAATCGCTATTGGTCTTGCGGGCCTCGCGGGGGTGCTGCTGTCGCCGATCTATACCGTCCATCCGGCCATGGGGGCCGAGATTATCACGCTGGCCTTTGTCGTGGTCGTGATCGGCGGGCTGGGGTCATTCTGGGGCGTCATCCTTGCCGCCATACTCGTAGGTCTGACCAAGGGCGTGCTGGTAGCCGTGGGCCTGTCCGCTTGGTCCACCTCTGCCATTTATTTACTGATGTTCGTTGTCCTGCTGCTGCGTCCGCGCGGTCTGCTGGGCGAACGCATCCTAAGGTTCGAGTAATCTTATGATCCGCATACACCCGCTTTTGATTGCAGCCGTCGCCCTCGTCGTATTGCCTTTCATAATCTTGGCCGCTGGCCTGACCTATACCTCTGCGACCGAAGTCGTGGTCTATGGCATTGCCTGCATGGGGTTGAACATCTTGGCAGGGCGCACTGGGCTGGTCAGCTTTGGGCACGGCGCATGGTTCGGGCTTGGGGCCTATATCGCCGGGTTGACCTCTCTAGCGATGGGTGGCGCTTTCATCATTCCGCTGCTGGTCGCGGTTCTGGTCACAGGCGCACTGTCGGCTGTGTTCGGCGCGCTGATCCTGCGCCGTCGTGGGGTCTATTTTTCATTGATGACGCTGGCGCTTTCGGCGCTTGGGTTCTCTGTCGCCTTCCGCTGGACCGAAGTCACCGGCGGCGAGAACGGACTTGGCGGCATCAACCGCCCAGCGTTTTTTGGCCTCAACTTCGAGATGTCAGAACCCTACTACTGGCTGGTGGCTGTCATCGCATTCGCCATGCTGGTTCTGCTGTGGCGGTTCAACAATTCGCCGGTGGGCACCGTCCTGCTGGCGATCCGAGAGAACGAACAGCGCGCGCGCTTCCTTGGCTACAAGGTCGACCGCTACAAGCTTGCCGCCTTCGTGCTTTCGGCCACGATCACCGCATTGGCGGGGGTGCTGCTGCTTTACAAAAACCGGATGACCTCGGCAGAGCCGATGTCCGTCGTATTTTCCGGCGAACTGCTGGCCATGGTCGTGATCGGTGGGATGCGCAGCTATCTGGGGCCTGCCGTGGGCGCGCTGTTCTACATCCTGTTCCGCGAATACCTGTCGATATACACCGACAACTGGCTGCTTTGGTTCGGCCTCGTGTTCATGCTGTTCGTGCTTTACGCTCGCGAGGGGCTGATCGGTATCCCCGGTCAGATCAAGCGCCACTTTACTCCCCCCGCCGAGACGGGTGCGGCGATGGCCGGGCGCAAGGCCGGGGTTCACCCGTTGCCCGCCTTCCTGAAGCCCACCGATCACACAGAGGGCCCGCTGCTCGTGGCACAGGGCATCTCAAAGCACTTTGGCGGCCTGAAAGCGGTGGACGCCGTCGACATTTCTGTGCGCGACCGCACCCTGCACGCGCTGATAGGTCCGAACGGAGCGGGCAAGACCACCGCGTTCAACCTGTTGTCAGGTCTTTATAAACCTGACGCCGGTGCCGTGACCCTTTCCGGTATACCGCTATCTGGACGCACACCCGAGGAAATCTCGGAAGCCGGGATCGGGCGCAGCTTTCAGATCACCAACCTGTTCCCCTCGCTGACCGTGCTCGAAAACATACGTCTTGCTGTTCAGGCGGGCGACCCACGGCGCATGAATCCAATGATCAGAGCCCGCAATCTGACCGAGGTAAACGACCGCACCGAGCAGATCATGGATTACGCCGGCCTGTCCGGCATGGAAGACGTGGCCGCCGGGTCGCTGTCTTACGGCGGTCAGCGATTGCTGGACCTTGGCCTCGCTCTTGGCAACACCCCACGGATTTTGCTGGCGGACGAACCGCTGGCCGGTCTGTCCGTGGGCGAACGCGAAAGGGTCGGTCTGCTGATCAAGGCGCTGTCGGCAGATATACCCGTGCTTTTGGTGGAACACGACATTGACCGCGTCTTTGAACTGGCCGACCACATCACGGTGATGAACGAAGGCGAGGTGCTGCTGGACGGCACAGTCGACGCTGCGCGCAACGACCCGCGCGTGCAAGAAGTCTATATCGGGTCCGGCACCTCTGTCGTGGCGGGCCGGGCGCGCAATAGTGCCATGCAGGACAAGGTTCTGCTTTCGCTGAATAAAGTTAACGTCAGCTATGGAAAAAGCCACATCATCCACGACGTCAGCTTTGATTTGCGGCAGGGAGAGATTGTGGCCCTGCTGGGCCGTAACGGTGCGGGTAAATCGACACTGCTGAAATCCCTGATCGGCATCGCCCCTGTCAGCAGTGGTGTGATCTGGTTGGACGGTACCGCGCTGCATGGTCTGCCCTCAGCCGCGATGGCGCGGGCCGGAATATCTTACGTGCCTCAAGGTCGTGGGCTGTTCGCGGGCATGTCGGTGAAGGACAACCTCGAACTTGGACGTATTCAACGCCAGACCGGCGCAGGGTCGCATTGGGACGAAGAGCGCATCTTTACCTACTTCCCGCGCCTGAAAGAACGCATCGACACCCCCGCCGACTATCTGTCTGGCGGCGAACAGCAGATGGCCGCCGTGGCGCGGGCGCTGTCTGGTGATACCCGCGTGTTGCTGCTGGACGAACCCTTTGAGGGTCTGTCACCCGCAATCGTAGAACAGCTTTTCGAGACCTTCGACAATTTGCGGCAAGAGGTGTCCATCATCATCGTGGATCACAATCTTGACCTTGCGCTAACCCTCTCAGACTCTACCGTCGCGCTGGAACGGGGCAGCATCATCCACGAAGGGCCCTCCGCCGCGCTGGCCGATGACATCGATCTGCGCCGCCAAGTGCTTTGGCTTTGACAAAAGGACCCATCATGACTGACACGGTTGCCATTATTGGTGCGGGCCTCATTGGCCGCTCGTGGAGCGTTCTTTTCGCCCGCGCGGGCTTTACGGTGCAGGTCTGGGATGCCGACCCCGGCGTACTGGCGCGCTTTAACGACGACATGGCCACGCTGTGCGATACGTTGGTGGCGGAACGATTGCTGCAAGACCGCGATGGCACACTGGCCCGCATCCGCACTAGTCCGACGTTGGAAGAGGCGGTATTAGGTGTCAGCTTCGTGCAGGAAAACGGCCCGGAAAAGGTCGAGGTAAAGCAAGCGCTTTTCGCCCAACTTGACGCGGCCACGCCCCCGGATGCGATCATCGCCTCGTCAACCTCTGCCATCGTCGCCTCGCGCTTCACCGAAGGGCTGGCACACCGGGGCCGCTGCCTTGTCGGCCATCCGGTGAACCCGCCACACCTTGTCCCAGTCGTCGAACTTTGCCCAGCGCCCTGGACCACGACCGCAACGCTAGACCGGGCCGAGGCGATCTATGCCGCCATCGGACAAGTGCCCGTCCGCATGGCCCGCGAACGTGATGGATTTGTGCTGAACCGCCTGCAAGGTGCCCTGCTGGCCGAAGCACTGCGCCTGCTGGACGAAGGTGTCGTCAGCGTCGAAGGCCTAGACGCCACCATCAAGGACGGGCTGGGTCTTCGCTGGGCCTTGATGGGCCCGATTGAGACCATCGACCTGAATGCCCCCGGCGGCATCGTCGATTATGCCACCCGCTATGGCGGCTTTTACGCGCGGCTGGCGGAGGAACCTGCCGGACCGCAGGTGTTTTCGGTTGAAATCGCAGAAAAGATCGCCGCGACCTGGCCGCAAGACCGCAGCCCTAACGCCATCCGCGCCAGACAGGACGGCCGTGACAAACGCCTTGCCGCGCTGCGCCGCCACCTGTCTGCCGACCACATTTAACCCTAGGAGACCGCAATGGCCCAACCCCGCAAAGTCATCATCACCTGCGCAGTCACCGGCGCGATCCATACGCCCTCGATGTCGGAATACCTGCCGGTCAGCGCGTCCGAAATCGCTGACGCCGCCATTGGTGCGGCGCGGGCCGGGGCGGCGGTCGTCCACCTGCACGCCCGCGACCCGCAAGACGGCCGGCCCGACCAATCGCCAGAGGCCTTTGCGCCGTTTCTGGGCGTCATCAAGCAAGCCTCGGACTGCGTGGTGAACATCACGACCGGCGGCGCGCCGACTATGACCATCGAAGAACGCCTCCGCCCTGCTGCCGCGCACCGTCCCGAGGTCGCCTCGCTCAACATGGGGTCAATGAACTTTGGCCTATTCCCAATGCTCAAGCGGTTTCCCGACCTGAAACACCAGTGGGAACGCGACTATATCAGCAACAAGAACATCATCTTCAACAACAGCTTTGGCCAAATCGAACACATCTTGACCACCCTCGGCCCACTTGGCACTCGGTTCGAATTCGAATGTTACGATACCGCGCACCTTTATAATCTGAAGTATTTTCTCGATGCCGGGTTTGTGAAGGCACCGTTGTTCATCCAGACGGTCTTTGGCCTAATGGGCGGCATCGGTGCCCACCCCGAAGACGTCATGCACATGAAGCGCACGGCGGACCGGCTGTTCGGTGACCAATATCGCTGGTCGGTGCTGGGCGCGGGGAAGAACCAGCTGCCGATTGCCGCGATGGCCGCCGCGATGGGCGGCAACGTGCGCGTCGGGCTTGAAGATTCCCTCTGGCTTGGCCCCGGCCAACTGGCCAAAAGCAATGCCGCGCAGGTCAGCAAAGTCCGCCAAATCATCGAAGGTCTGGGCCTGGAAATTGCCACCCCAAATGAGGCGCGCGAGATTCTGGAACTTAAAGGCGCCGATCAGGTCGGTTTTTAGGCCAAACACCCCACTTCATGCTCTTTTGTAGGCGTGACGCACATTCTAACAACTGTATCTTCAAGCTGCGGGATAAGCCCAGTTCAGTCGTTATTGGCAGAGCGCATTCGCGATGGTGACAAGTTTTCGGGCGACGGCTGTTACGACGATATTATGCGGTTTTTCGGCAACGCGCAGGCTGTCTGCGAAAGGTTTCAAGACCGGA
>CAWUXN010000328.1:0-11714 GCA_963926415.1 uncultured Loktanella sp. | reverse complement strand
ATCACCACCCGGCGCTTTCAAGAGGTCTCGGGCCTGCTGGACCCGCGCGTGGGGCGCGGATTCTATAATACCTTCAGCGCGACAATGCCGTGGATGCGCTGGCCGCTGGATCATCTGTTCCACGACGCCCAGTTCCGCCTGCTGGACATGCGCCGAGAGGCGCATATCGGATCAGACCACTTTCCGATGTATTTCAAGCTGCTGCTGACCCCAGTCGAAGCCGCAGAGGCGCGCCCCGATGAGGCAGGCAAGAAAGAGTTGGAAGAGGTCGAAGAGATGATCGATCGCGAGAAGAAATCCCACCGCGAGGCTATCGGCAGTGACTGGGAAGACGAGGACTAAGTCTGGGGATTAAGCCTTGGTCTGCATCCGCCTGGCGATTCCCAGTACAAGGCGGTGGGGCATCAGCGGGATTACCCAGTTCAACGCGAAGCTCAGCATGCCCTCGTTGATGACATGCAAACGGCCCGCCATCATCTGGTCATAGCCAAAGGCTGCAACACTTTTCGGGGTTTTTCCGCCACCTTTGACCAGCGGGGTGCCGCGCAGATCAGCGGTATCGGCGAACTCTGTCTCGACATATCCGGGGGCCAGCACGGTGACGGTGACACCGCTGCTGCGCAGCTCCTCTGCCAAAGCCATAGAATAGCTGCGCACAAAGGCCTTGGTCGCGAAATAGACGTTCTGCATCGGTCCGGGCATCATGCCTGCGGTAGAGCCGACGTTCAGGATGCGACCCTCGCCGCGCTGTGCCATTTGGCCGCCAATATCGTGGCACAGGGTGACCAGCGCCTTGACGTTCAGATCGACCATCGATAGCTCTTTTTCCAGCTCGCGGTCCAGGTGGCTGCCTTGGCCGCCAAATCCTGCATTGTTGATCAGCACTTCGATCCGCTGACCGCGCAGGCTGTCACACAGGTCCTTCACGGCCGCAGCATCAGTCAGGTCGGCGGCAATGACGCGGACGCTGACGCGATGCGCGGCTTCCAGCTCTGACTTCAGCGCCTTCAGTTGGTCCTTGCGGCGGGCCACGATGATCAGATGACCGCCGCGCTGCGCATGGATGCGCGCAAATTCGCGCCCGATGCCGGATGACGCGCCGGTAATCAGTGCCAGATTGGTCATACGGGCATTTGTCCTGCTGATAGAAATAAAAGGGGCCATAGCCCTGATGCGCCGCCCGGTCAGGCGCGCATCAGGGGATCGCTGGCTTAGCGGCGACGGTCCCGGCGCGAGGACATGGGCTGGAACGCCACGCCGACATGCGCCTCGCAATAGGGTTTGCCTTGCTGGCTGGGCAGACCGCAGAACCAGAAGTCCGGCGTTGCCGGGTCACCGACGGGCCACTTGCAGGTCTTTTCAGTCAGCTCCATCAGGCCGATCTTCTTGGCGGATTTTTCTACCTCGTTGACCTTGGCCAGGGCCTCTGGCGAAATCTCGTTCGCGCTGGGCTGGGGCGGCAGGGGCTGGCCGGCAGGAATGATCGCCCGGCGCGCAGCGCTGATCGGGATACCGTTCTCGTCCAGCTCTTCAACCTCGACCGCATCAGGATCGGGCTTGGGCTTGCGGGCCGGCGTCGCCGACTCGGTGCGCATGTGTGGCTTTTCTTCGACCACCGGTTTCGGCGTCTCGATCACAGCAGGCACTACCTCTGCGGCGGGGACGACTGCGGTTGCAGGCTCCGCTCCGGCCACACCGGCGCGGTTCGACAGGCCCAAGCGGTGGACCTTGCCGATTACGGCATTGCGGGTGACGCCGCCCAGTTCTTTGGCGATCTGGCTCGCCGACTGGCCTTCGCCCCACATCCGCTTCAGGGTCTCGACACGTTCGTCTGTCCAGGACATTTGGCTTCCTTCGCTCTGACCCCTATCAAAGAAGGGGCCTTGTCTAATCTCTTCATCCCCTATTCTAAGCATTGAGACGGTGGAAGTGAAGGACCGCCCCCGGAAAGAAAAGGAAAGCCGCGATGACCGACCAATCAGCCACACAGCCGCCCGCCGCCACAGCCCCCAAATCCGCGATGGGCGTGCGCCGCTTTGGCCGCGTGAATTGGGAAGGCACCCGCACCCTGGCCCTGCGCGAAGTGCGCCGTTTCATGAACGTCTGGTCGCAGACGGTTATGGCCCCGCTGATCAATGCAGGCCTGCTGCTGATGATCTTTACAATCGCGATCGGCCCGCAGCGCGGCGATGTCATGGGCGTGCCCTTCATGACCTTCCTCGCCCCCGGCATCCTGATCATGACCGTGATCCAGAACGCTTTCGCCAATACATCCTCCAGCCTCGCGTCCGCTAAGGTCGGCGGCAATATCGTTGACACACTCATGCCGCCCCTGTCCGCAGCAGAACTGCTTTTCGGCTATTTGTTCGGTGCCGTCGCACGTGGGCTGATCGTAGCGACAGTCATCGCCGCCGGATCGTGGATCTTTCTTGGGGTTCATATCCAGAACATCGGCTGGATGCTGACCTTCGTTTTGCTGGGATCCATGTTCATGGGCGGTCTAGGCATGATCGCTGGCATTTTCGCCAATAAATTCGACCAGTTGTCGGCGATTTCGAACTTCCTCGTCACGCCGCTGTCCTTCCTGTCCGGCACCTTCTACAGCATTGACGCCCTGCCAGAGCCGCTGCGCATCGCCTCCCACGCCAACCCGTTCTTCTACATCATCGATGGCGTGCGCCGGGGTATGATTGGCGTATCCGACAGCTCGCCTTGGCTCGGGCTGGTGGTTGTGCTGGCGGCCAATGTCGTGGTTTTGTCTGTCGTCTGGCGCTGGCTGGACAAGGGCTACCGGCTCAAGGCGTAAACCGCCTTCCCTAAAGTCACGCAATCGGCTAGTTGGGCGCATGGATATCCGTGCGCCCTTTTTCGTTCGATGCCGACGCTGAAACGCGTCCTTCTGCGCACGTTCTATACTTTCCCCCATTATCGTTGACCCGGCGTCCCCTTGCGGGCATCAATCGGGCTTCACGTTTGCCATAAGGGCCGATCCCATGATCCCGACCGTTCTGCCGACCTATAACCGTGCACCGCTTGCCTTCGAAAAAGGTGACGGCGCTTGGCTCACCACGACAGATGGTCGCCGCTTTCTGGATTTTGGTGCCGGGATCGCGGTCAACAGTCTTGGCCATGCCAATCCGGCCCTGATAAAGGCACTGACCGATCAGGCGCATGCGGTCTGGCACGTCAGCAACTTGTACCAAATCCCCGCGCAACAGGCGCTGGCCGACAAGCTGGTCGAACACACCTTTGCTGACACGGTTTTCTTCACCAACTCGGGGACAGAGGCGTGTGAGTTGGCCGTCAAAATGGCCCGCAAGCATTTCTACGACGCAGGCCAGCCCGAGCGCACAGATATCATCACCTTCTCCGGCAGCTTCCATGGCCGCTCCTCTGCTGGCATCGCCGCCGCCGGGTCGGAAAAGATGACCAAAGGCTTCGGCCCGCTGCTGCCTGGCTTTGTGCATCTGGAATTTGGTGACCATGACGCGCTGACGCAGGCCGCCAAGTCCCCCACCGTCGCTGCGATCATGATCGAGCCGGTGCAGGGCGAAGGCGGCATTCGCCCGGTCCCCGATCAATGCCTGAAAGGTCTCCGCGATCTGGCCGACGAACATGGCATCCTTCTGATCTTTGACGAGGTGCAGTGCGGCGTGGGCCGAACCGGCAAGCTTTTCGCCCACGAATGGTCCGGCATCACGCCCGACATCATGATGGTCGCCAAGGGCATCGGCGGCGGCTTCCCCCTCGGCGCGGTCCTTGCCACCGAACACGCTGCTGACGGCATGACCGCCGGCACCCACGGCTCTACCTATGGCGGAAACCCGCTGGGCTGCGCTGTCGTCAATGCGGTCATGGATATCATCGCCGACCCCGCCTTTCTGGCAGAGGTGAACCGCAAGGCCGGCCTGCTTCGGCAAAAGCTTGATGGCCTCACCGCCGCCCACCCAGACGTTTTTACCGGCGTGCGCGGGTTCGGCTTGATGCTGGGTCTGATGTGCAAGGCGACCAACACCGACATCGTCAAGGCCGGCTATGACGCCGGCATCCTGACTGTCCCTGCCGCGGACAACGTTATCCGCCTGCTGCCGCCCCTGAATTTGACCGACGACGACATCGCAACTGCGGTCGACCTGCTCGACAAGGCCGCATCATCCTTCTGACCTTACTTCTGGTCAAACATACTTCACGGGGGTCTGGGGGGTAAAACCCCAGTCCGACACCGGAACGAAAGACTGACATGACCCATTTTCTCGACATCCACACCACGCCCGCCGCTGACCTGCGCGCCATCATCGACGACGCTCGTCGCATCAAGGACGCGCGCGCAGGCCTGCCCAAGGGCACGCCGGACGCAGAACAACCCTTGGCCAACCACATGGTCGCGCTGATCTTTGAAAAGCCCTCGACCCGTACCCGAGTCAGCTTTGACGTCGGCGTGCGACAGATGGGCGGGCAGACAATGGTGCTGTCGGGGGCTGACATGCAGTTGGGCCACGGCGAGACGATTGCCGACACCGCCCGCGTGCTGTCACGTTATGTCGACATGATCATGATCCGCACGTTCGAAGAAGCGACTCTGCACGAGATGGCCGAACACGCCACTGTGCCAGTGATCAATGGCCTGACGAACCGCACACATCCCTGCCAGATCATGGCTGATATCATGACGTTCGAGGAACATCGCGGCCCGATCAAGGGGCGCAAGGTGGTCTGGTCCGGCGACGGCAACAACGTCTTTGCTAGCTTTGCCCATGCGGCTAAGCAGTTCGATTTCGAGCTGGTCTTCTCCGGCCCGCCGCCGCTTGACCCCGAACGCAGCGTAGACGGGCTCTACACGATCGAACGTGACCCGCAAAAGGCCGTGCAGGGCGCTGACCTTGTCGTAACCGATACCTGGGTCAGCATGCACGATCCGCAATCCGCGCGGGAGCGGCGGCACAACCAGCTACGCGGCTACCAAGTCACGGAAGCGCTGATGGAAAAGGCGAATGCGGACGCGCTTTTCATGCACTGCCTGCCCGCGCACCGCGATGACGAGGTGACAAGCGGCGTCATGGACGGCCTGCATTCCGTCATCTTCGACGAGGCTGAAAACCGTCTGCACGCCCAAAAGGCGATCATGCGCTATTGCCTGAAATAACCGTTGCGTTTAGGCCCGTTCCGCGCCCAATGTGGCGCGCGGTGCGGGCTGATCCGGCCGCTCCTGCGGTATTGGACAGCACCATGTATTCCATCGTTATTCCTGCGCTGCAACGCAGCCTGACCGCCCTCGCGCGGATCCTGTCCAAGGCAGAGACGCATTGCGCCGAACACAAGATTGCACCCGACATCATGCTGGGCGTGCGCCTTTTTCCCGACATGCTGCCGCTGTCGCGGCAGGTGCAGCTGACCTGCGATTTTGCCACCCGGATGAACGCCAGGCTGGCTGGGGCCGCGGTGCCAAGCCATCCCGATACGGAAACCACATTTGCCGAACTCAAAGCGCGGATTGCGACCGTGCAGGCCGAACTGGCCAATGCCGCGCCGGATAGCTTCAAAGATGCAGCGACCCGGTCGATCACCTTCAAGGCTGGACCGTCCGAGATGACCTTGTCGGGACAAGACTACTACGCGCATTTCGCCCTGCCGCAGTTCTATTTCCACATGGGCATGGCCTATGCGATTCTGCGCCACAACGGTGTGGTGCTGGGCAAGCGCGACTACTTGGCCGCCCCTGATGCCTGACTGGGCGCTGCTGCTGATTGATCTGCAGCACGCCTTTGCCATCCGTACTATGCAATGTCGTGCCCGGTCTAATTCGGGGGCAGAAGCTGCGGTCACGCAGTTGGTCAGTCTTGCGGGAAACTGCGGCCTGCCGATGAACCATATCCACCGCAATGACCGCGATCCCGCGTCTTCATTTCGGTCCGGTCATCCCGGCGGGCAACCCATGCCCTTCGCCGCGCAGCAACCAGCAGAGGCGGTTCTCACGAAATTCGGCTCTTCTGGTTTTGCGGGGACCGGGCTTGCGGAATATCTGGCGTAAATCGGCATCACCCGCTTGATCGTCGCCGGGGCTGCGATTGATTACTGCGTGTCCAGCACCGTGCAGGCGACCGCCGATCTGGTATTCGCGGTCGATCTTGTGACAGACGCGGTGTTTGGTTTCCAAGCGTGCGGCCCTGACGGGGCAGTGCATGACCCTCAGGTCGTGCTGTCGGTCACATTGTCCAGGCTTGGCGCTGATTTTGCACGGCTGACGACGGTGGATCAGATCGATTGGTTAGAATAATCCGGCGAGCATGCTCAACCGGGTCCGCGATCAGATGGCGCGCAGCGCCTTGGCATAACCTTTTTCGGTCAACAGCTTGGCCGCCTTGGCAAGGCTGACCCAGCGCCGTTCTCGGCGTTTGTGTTCGGGAAACTTGCGCACCAGCTGCCGCACCTTCACGCCGTAGACACGGACGTGGGCGGGAATTTCCTCGCCATTGTCAAAGCGTTTGACACCCAGAAACTTTGCAATTGGCTTGGCGGTGACGAGGCCATGGCGCACGCCAGCTTCTTCCCATGCCTCCTGCAGCGCCGCATCCCCGTCGCTGAGCCCGTCAATGGGCCAGCCCTTTGGCAGGATCCAGCGGCCGCGCGAGCTGGTGACCAGCAAAACATCACGTCCCTTCGCTCCTTTGCGGTGGCAAAGGGCAGCAACCTGAACCCGTGGTTCTGGTTTGATAGCGACAGGATCCTCGAAAATCGGTGATATGGACATTCTCGATACTCAATACGACAAACGTTTCTTATGCCTTAATAATATAGGGAGATGCCGCCAAACTGCAACACATTCGCGAATCGCTTATGGTTCACAAACATTTCTGCGTGATTTTTGTCATGTTCCGCGAGGTTTTGCCCGCAAAGTAGGATCAGCCTGCGTCGGATCCTCTGGCCAAGGGTGGCGCGGATAACGGCCGCGCATATCGCGGCGCACATCGGCATAGCTGGTGGCCCAGAACCCTGGAATGTCCTGCGTGACCTGCACCGGCTTTTGCCCCGGCGACAGCAGCGTGACCCGCAGGGGCGTATCGCCGACCATCGGGTGCGCGGTCTGGCCAAACATTTCCTGAATACGCAGCGTGATCTGCGGGGCGTCGCCGTCGTAATCAATGGCAATCCGTCGCCCAAGCGGCGTCGTGAAATGGGACGGGGTCGCGCGGTCCAGCCGCTGCATCTGGTCCCAGTCCAGCATCCCGCGCAGCGCGTTCAGCAGATCGAACCGCCCCCAGTCGGCAGAGGAGCGCACGCCCTCCAGATGAGGCAGCAGCCAATCATCCAGCGTTGCCATCAGGGCGTCATCGCTCATATCCGGCATGCCAGGCACAAGCGCCACGCGTGCCCGGAACAGATGCGCCGCCTTGCCGGGGCGCAGACCTAGTTGGCGCGCACCGTCCAGCATGGCCAGCGCCACAGCATCTGCGGGGGCGTCGGTCCAGCGCCGGGCGTCCAGCACCAGCGCGCCAAAACGCTCTTGCCGCTCGGTCACAACGCGCGCGTCGCGCCGGTCCCAGCGGCAGACATCGTGCCATGCAATTACATCGCCGTGCACGGCGCGCAGATCCGCCAGTCCGATCACGGCAGCCTGCCGGATCTTCGCCTCGCGCGGGTTGCCGTCTGTGTCGGTCACGACCAGCAGCCGCTGACCCGCGAGCGGATCGGCCGCATCCAGTATGGCCCCCTTGCCGCCGGACAACAAATAGCGCGGATCGTCGCCAGCCCGGCGCAGCGCCACGCGGTCGGGATAGGCCAGCGCGGCCATCTGACCAAGGCTCATGTCCGGACCCTTTGCCAACCCTTTGGCTAGCCGCTTCGCCTCTGCCCTGATCTGCGCGAGGGCAGGGGCGTGGACAGTGGCCGCCGTCGCTGCGCCGCGTAGCGCGGCAAGGCGTAGTGCCAGATCGCAGCCCGCCCCGCGCAATGGATCGCGCGCCTCTAGCAGCGCCGCAAGCGGGGCGGCCTGCGCGCCAGCGCGCGCCAGCATATGGCCCAGCCGTGGGTGCACCGGCAGTAGCGCCAACTTGCGGCCATGCGCCGTTATCCCGCCGCGCGCGTCCAGTGCGCCAAGGTGGAGAAGAAGGGCGCGCGCCTCTGCTAACGCCACCTCTGGCGGCTGCGTCAGAAAGGCAAGATCGTCACTGCCCCAAAGCGCGAGTTCCAGCGCCAACGCAGTGAGATCGGCGCTGACGATTTCGGGCGGGGCAAAGGCGGGCAGGGCACCGTCTTCGCCTTTGGTCCACATCCGGTATGAGG
Organism: uncultured Loktanella sp.; assembly: GCA_963926415.1. Taxonomy (GTDB): domain Bacteria; phylum Pseudomonadota; class Alphaproteobacteria; order Rhodobacterales; family Rhodobacteraceae; genus Loktanella. The sequence goes on along the minus strand of CAWUXN010000328.1, from coordinate 3,434 downwards.
TGCCGGGTGCCACACGGCCAGCCCGGCCTGCGCGTTGGTCTGCTTCGGCCCGGCTGACCCGTTCGGTCACCAGCCGCGCCATGCCGCTGCCGGGATCGAACCGTGCTCGCCGCGCGCGGCCTTCGTCGATGACAACGCGGACGTCCTGAATAGTCAGGGCGGTTTCAGCGATGGCTGTGGACAGCACAATCTTACGGCCTTGCTCCACCGTGGCGATTGCGGCGCGCTGCGCGGCAAAGGGCAGCGCACCATATAGCGGCCTGACCGCGCAGTCGGCGGGCAGGCGGCCTTTCAATGCGCCTTCGACCGCGCGAATTTCGCCCTCTCCCGGCAGAAAGACCAGCACGCCGCCCGTCGTCTGTGGCGCGATCTGCGCCAAATGGTCAGCGACCGCATCCGTCAGCCGCGTGCGCGGGGGCAAGGCTCGGTCCAAATATTGCACGTCCACCGGAAAGGCCCGGCCCTGTGACGTGACGATGGGTGCCGCATCCAGCAAGGCCGCGACAGGGGCCGCGTCCAGCGTCGCCGACATCACTACAAGCGCCAGATCGGGCCGCAGGGCCCCTCGCGCTTCCCAGACAAGGGCAAGGCCAAGGTCTGCGTGCAAGGACCGTTCGTGGAATTCATCAAAGATCACCGTGCCCACGCCGCGCAGTTCCGGGTCGGTTTGCACCATCCGGGTCAGGATGCCCTCGGTCACCACCAAAATGCGGCAGCCCGGCCCCACGCTGGATTCGCCCCGCATCCGGTACCCGACGCGGCCGCCGACGTCTTCGCCTAGCTGCTGGGCCAACCGCTCTGCCGCCGCGCGCACGGCCAAGCGCCGGGGCTCCAGCATGACGATCTGTCCGGCAAAACCGGCATGAAGCAGGGCAAGCGGCACACGGCTGGTCTTGCCCGCGCCAGGCGGGGCTTGCAGCACGACGCGGCCATGGGCTTGCAAGGCGGACACGACATCCCCCAGCACTTCATCAATGGGCAACGCGTCGCTCATCATCCCTCGTTTCGTCGGGCCAAATAAACGCGGACGCTGGTAATTTGGCGAAGCCAAATGCGCCAGACGGGTTTGGACCGCAAATCTAAATCTCGATGCGGAAATGGAAAAAGCCCGGCGCTTTCGCTGCCGGGCCTTTAGTTAACTCTTCAAAACAACGCTTAGGCAGTCGCGGCAACATTCGCCTTGGCGATGTCTTTTTTCACCTTCAGCGCGTCGGGAGACAATTCAGCGTCCTTTGCTTTTTTCATGAAAGCGTCCAGACCACCACGGTGATCGACCGTGCGCAGCGCCGCATTCGAGATGCGGAACTTGAACGAACGACCCAGCGTATCGGACATCAGTGTGACGTCCTGCAGGTTCGGTAGGAACCGGCGGCGGGTGCGGTTTTTGGCGTGGGACACGTTGTTGCCCGACATCGGGCCTTTTCCGGTCAGATCGCAGCGGCGCGACATGGGCATCATCCTTCGTGGCTTGGCGTGGACCAAAGCGGTCCCGGCCGTCTTGGGGACAGACCCGTATGGGCCGTCCGATGGTAGAAAAGCCCCGCTTGTGGGGCCATGAATTCAGTTAGCAGCGCCTACGCAGAATCCCTGTCGCCGTCAACCCCGTCCTGCGCGGCATCCGCCAGTTTCGCGGCGTTTTGCCCCGCGATGCTGGACCAAACGGGGTGACGCGCTGCGGTGGCACACTGCAATCCGAGCCAATAGACGGCGCTTTGCGCGCGGGCGGTGCGGTGCGGTGCGCAGCCTGTACTGGGCTGGGGCCGCGAGCGGGGGCTATGGCCCGCGCATGTATCAGCCCGGCAAGCTGTGCGCCGCGCAGGATTCGCGTGCAAGGATGGCCGCCGCCAAGTAGGCGGAACAGCGCCACGCGCGGGAACAGCACCTGCAGCATTCGCGCATGGGTCAAAACGTTCAAGTTGAACGGGTCGATCAGGATTTCGCCGCGCAACCTGTCGTCAGAGATTGCCGTCAGGTCGCCCAAGCCGGGGTCAAAGCGCCGAGCTTCTTGCTGGTAGCGGGTTTCGAACGGGACACGCTGCGGAGCGATTGACACCTGCGGAGAGACGGCGACGACGTGGGATAGCCCCAGTACCCGCGAAAAGCGGAAGGCTCCAAAGCCGTCCATTGATAAGCCGATGGCCTGCGCCGCGTGGTAATTGTTGCGTAGATCGCGGCAGACAGATTCGAGCGCAACTGTATCGGTGTTGATGAACCAGTCGTTGTCGCGGGCGGCGATCATCGGCTGGTCAAAGCCCGCCCTGGCAAATTGCTCTGACGGGACCACGGTGCCGAATCCGTCCCGGTCTTGCCGGCGGCAATCGAAGGTGACCATCAGGCGGTCCGCGCCGCACTTTACCAGATCGGCGCTCAGGTGAACCCCGTCTAGAAGGCGCGTCGTGATGCCAGCGTCCGTCATGCGCTGCGCAGCGGGGCCAGCGCCGCGCGGGCGGCAACGGCGGGGGTCATCTCGCCGCGGGCGACGGCTTCCTCAAGCGCGGTCATGCGCGCCCGCAGATCGGGGTCGCGGGTAAGCAAGGTCATGACCTCGGCCCGCAGATCCTCTGCGAACCATTGGCGGGCCTGATCGGCGCGGGTGCTGGCAAAGATGCCGCTCTGTTGCCGCCAATTTGCCAAGGCCTCCATGCGGTCCCACGCTTGGCGCAGCCCGGTGCTGTCCAGCGCCGAGACGGTCATCGCTAGCGGATAGCCTTCCATATCCTGCGGCCGTTTGCGCAGCAGGCGCAGCGCGCCAGCGTAATCGGCGCAGGTTCGCATGGCTTGCGGCTTGAGCTCTCCATCCGCTTTGTTCACAAGAATCATGTCTGCCATTTCCATGATGCCGCGTTTGACGCCCTGAAGTTCGTCCCCGCCGGCCGGGGCCAGCAGTAGGACGAATAGATCGGCCATTTGCGCGACCACGGTTTCGGACTGCCCCACACCGACGGTCTCAATCAGCACGATGTCATAACCTGCCGCCTCGCACAGGCGCACCGCATCGCGGGTCCGGCGGGCTACGCCGCCCAGCTGCGTTTGACTGGGAGAGGGGCGGATGAAGGCATTAGGATCGCGGCTTAAATGCTCCATTCTAGTTTTGTCACCCAGGATCGACCCGCCAGAGCGTGCTGAGGACGGATCGACCGCCAGCACCGCCACACGCTTGCCCCGCGCTGTCAGCATCAGGCCGAAGGTTTCGATAAATGTCGATTTGCCAACGCCCGGCGTGCCGGACAGGCCAATGCGCAGCGCTTGGCGGTCGGTGCCAAGCTGATCCAGTAGATCCAGCGCAAGGCTGCGGTGATCGTCCCGCCCGCTTTCCACAAGCGTGATTGCACGGGCCAGCGCGCGCCGGTCGCCGGCGTGGATCTGTTTAGTCAGAAGGGGAATGTCGAACCGCATACCCCTACATATCGGCACCGCTGTTCGTGTCCAGTCTT
>CAWUXN010000327.1:0-2644 GCA_963926415.1 uncultured Loktanella sp. | reverse complement strand
GGTCGATCATGCCGTTGACCTGCGCCATGATCCTTTGCGCCTGTTCCACGACAGCGGCAACCTGATCCGGGATCGCCTGAATGGCGTCCCCGCCGATCAGCCCGCGCGCGTCGGCCAGTAGGCCAGCGACCTGTTCCGGCGTCTCCATCACGCCATCAGACCGTAACAGCGCGTTAGCGCTGTCCATTAGGTCGATGGCAGAGGTCATCAGATCCTCGATCGGCAGGTTGTTGATCCGGTTCAGCACGCCCTGCGCCTGATCGGCGACATCGGTGATGTTCGACACAGTGGTCGGGATCACGGCAAAGGGCTGCTGAGTGGTATCCAGCTCGGCTGGCGTGGCATCCGCGACTTCGACCAGTTCGACGATCAGCGAGCCTGACAGGATGTTGCCCGTCACCAGCCGCGCCCGCAGGCCTTGGCTGACGAAATCGGCCAGCAGGGCCAGTGCGTCATCGGGGGTTGCATCCTTGCCCAGACCCAGACGGCCAGGCTCGATCGCCAGCACGGTGCGCAGTTCGACCTTGGCCTGTTCTGCGTCATTGATTACAACTGCACCCAGATCGGCAACCTGACCGACGCGCAGGCCTTGGAAACGGACCTCGGACCCGACAGCCAGACCGTTGACCGTTCCGTCAAACATGACGGCGACGTTCAGCTTAGGACGGCCAGCGTCATTGAACAGGCTGCTGCGAGCGGTTTCCTCGTCAGTGAACAAATCATAAACCTGCCCGTCGCGGATCGGCTTGCCGCCGGACACGACGGTATCAAATGCGATACCGCCTTCCAGCAAGGACGCAAGCGAGCCGACGTTAAGTGCCAGACCGCTGGTCCCGATGGACACGCTGAAACCGGCGGTGTCCCAAAAGCGGGTGTTCGACGTGATGATCTGGTCATAGGGGGCGTTCACAAAAGCGCTGACCTCGACCGTCAGTCCGTCGTCTTGAAGGATGGGCTCGCCCAGCACGCCGACCTCGATCCCCTGATGCAACACCGGCGCGCCGCCTGACAGGGCGCTGCCGTCATTGGTGCGGAGCACGATTTCCGTGCCGCGCTGCCCGGCAGAGGCCAGCGGCGCGCTTTCAAGTCCAGTGAAATTGTTCTGTGCGACATCGGCTTCGGTATTCCAGTCACCGGCGATGTAGACGCCCGACAACACGGTATCGAGCCCGCTAACGCCGCGCAAACCAACTTCTGGCCGGACAACCCAGAAATTGGCGTCCGAATCCAGATAGGGCGCGACGTTCTGATCGACGCGGGCATAGACCAGCACTTCTTTCAGATCGGGGGCGAATTCGACCCGCTCGACGGTGCCGACCTCGACGTCGCGATACTTGATCTTGGTCTCGCCAGCCGTCACGCCGCTTGCGTTTTCAAAGCTGATTTCGATCTCGATCCCGCGGTTCGCAAAGGATTGCCACGCGACGGTGACGGACACGATCAGCGCAAGGATCGGGACCAGCCAGACAAAGGACAAACGCCGCCAGATGCTTGGTTTGCCCCTGCGCACATCAAGGGCGGCTGCGTTGCTGGTCGCCGGGGGCTCGTTACTCATCAATCTGTCCTGTCCGCATCCCAGATCAACCGGGGGTCAAAGGCCAAAGCCGACAGCATTGTGAACACCACCGACAACGCAAAACTCAACGCAGCAACGCCCGGATTGATCGTTGCAACCCCGCCCAACTGCACCAAGGCCGATAAAATAGCAACGACGAAGACGTCGATCATGGACCAGCGGCCGATGAATTCGACCACATCATATAGCTTGTGACGCTGGTGCATTTTCAAGATCTGCCGCCGATGTACACTGATCGCCAGATAGGCGATGGCAAAGAATTTGCCGATTGGGATCATGATCGACGCGACGAATACAATCGCCGCGATGCCATAGTTGTGGTGCTCCACCAACTGCACCGCGCCGCCAATGATCGTGGATTCTGAATGTTCGACCAGCGTGTTGGTAATCAGCATCGGATAGATATTGGCAGGGATGAAGGCGATGATTCCGGCGATCAGCCAGGCCCAGACCTTTTGCAGACTTTTCGTGTCACGGCTTTCCACCGGGCCATGGCACCGCTTGCAACGCACAGCGCCGCCCGCTTGGACCTGTCCGCAGCGGGTGCAGGCGATCAGCCCGGCCTCTCGTGCGGTGATCAGGCGTTGAAGCCCGTGTCCAGTGCTTTCCAAATTGAATACCTGTTCATGATTTGATCGTTAAAGATGGTGATGACGACAAGGGCGACAAAGGCCCAGAATGCGGGACCGACTGTGACCGTCGCAAGGCCCGCGACTTTGACCAGCGCCACGGTGACGCCGACCATGAAAATCTCGGCCATGGCCCAAGGGCGCAGCTGTTCGGTCAGTGCAAAGGCTACGCGCGCGCTGCGGTGCGGCTTTGATCCGCGCACAAGCGGCCCGATCGCATAGATCAGCGCCAGCAGCCGGGCCAGCGGCAGCACCACGATGAACAGCGCCACCGCGATGGCTAGCGGAATGCCCTTGCCGGAACTGAACACCATGATCGCACTTATGACGCTGGTCGCGTTGTGCTGGCCAGAGACATCAAGGTCGAGGAACGGAAAGCTGATCGCCGCCATCATCAGCACCACGGCGGCGCTGGCAAGGCTGACAAGGCGCACAATCG
>CAWUXN010000326.1:0-2581 GCA_963926415.1 uncultured Loktanella sp. | reverse complement strand
GGCCGTAGTCGCACAAGCGGTGTCGGACGGGCATATTGTCTCGCTTTATATTCTGTCGCTGACTGGGTTGTTCCATCGTAGAGTTTTTGATGAGAACGGTGTCTGCCTTTAGACTGGCGGGCAGTTCGGGAAATCCGACCGATCTGATCCGTGGTGGTCTGCGTGGCGCGCCAAAAGGCGCATCGATCACGCATTGCTGAAACTACGGGCCGTGCGTGAGCCTAAATCGGCGGAATACATCTACAGCCATCGCAATTTATAATAGCTGCCTTGGTTTGTTCACAAACGTGGCGTAAGGAAAAAATCATTAAGTACCCATAAAATGATTAATTGAGGCACGACATGCGCAGCAAAGTGACAAAAGCCGTTTTTCCAGTTGCTGGCTTGGGAACACGCTTCCTGCCGGCAACAAAGGTTGTGCCCAAGGAAATCATGACTCTCGTTGATCGCCCGCTGATCCAATACGCCATCGACGAGGCGCGCGCTGCAGGCATCACTGAATTCATCTTTGTCACCGCGCGGGGCAAGAGCGCGCTGGAAGACTACTTTGACCACGCGCCCGATCTGGAACGCACCCTGCGCCAAGCCGGCAAGACAGAGTTGCTGGATATTCTGAAGTCCACCAACATGGATAGCGGTGCAATTGCCTATATCCGTCAGCACAAGGCGCTGGGGCTGGGTCACGCGGTCTGGTGTGCGCGCCGCCTGATTGGAAATGAACCGTTTGCAGTCATGCTGCCTGACGACGTGATCGCGGGTGAAAAGCCTTGCCTGCAGCAGATGGTCGAAGCTTACGAAGAAACCGGCGGCTCTATGGTTGCCGCCATGGACGTCTCACCAGACCGGACGTCGTCCTATGGTGTGCTGGACGTGGAAACGGTGAACGGTCCTATTATCAAGGCAAAGGGCATGGTCGAAAAGCCTGCCGCAGGCACCGCGCCGTCGAACTTGGCCGTTATCGGCCGTTATATCCTGACACCCATGGTGTTTCAGAACCTGTCCGAAATTGACCGCGGCGCGGGCGGTGAAATCCAACTGACCGATGCGATTGCGATGGAAATCGAGCATGGCCGCGACGTGTTCGGTTACAAGTTCGACGGTCAGCGTTACGATTGCGGCTCCAAAGCTGGCTATCTGCAGGCGACCGTCGCTTTTGCGCTGGACCGGCCAGAGCTGAACGGCGAATTCGCCGACTACCTGCACGACCTGCTGGCGCAGCGCGCCGCTGCCCAACAGGACTGATGTCACCAGCCCGGCTACAGGATGTGACCTGACTCGCGTCGCGTGCGGGGGGTAGTGCCGACGGGTGTGGACCGGGTCGACTTGCTTATCTTCAGGAGCCATCCCCTGACGCTTCCGTACCCGTGTTTGGGCTATGCCGCACCGATCTGGGCTTTGTTCTGCTTGATTGGGCTGGTCTGCAGGCGCTGGGTGCGGCATTTGCTGCGCGTGATTTCCCCGCACCCGATCAGCTCTCGCGGCTGAACCGGCGTCTAAATGATGGGGCGCGGCACGGGCAAAGTTTTGTGCGCTGACATGTGATTGTGCGAGCCCGTCGAGGAAGGGCCTTGTTGCAGGGATCGCCCCTCCGCTGATACGGGTGCGGACTGTTGGCTTCAGGATGCTATAGATGCCGCACAAATTCAACGCCGCACGCCGCGACAATATCACGAAACAAAAGCAACGGTTGAGCAACTGGGCTGAGTATAACGAAGGCCTGCGGCGACGTTGTGATCTGACGGTATGGATCAGCGAAGAGGCGCTTGCTTTGTGGTCGGCACCACCGCGAACAACGCCTGGCGGTCAGCCGGTCTATTCGGATTTGGAGATTGAGCTTTGCCTGACCGTTGGCATGGTGTTCCAGCAGCCACTGCGCCAGACCCAAGGCTGATGCGCTCCATCGCCGGGCTGCTGGGGGTGGATATCGCGGTGCCGGACTTCTCCACTCTATCGCGCAGAGGCAATGAGCCGAGCTTGTCCGTCAGAACCGCCCCAAGAGCCCGAAGCTGCTAAGGCTGGTTGTTGACAGCACGGGCCTGAAGCTCTTCGGCGAGGGGGAATGGCTGGAGAAAAAGCATAAAACCAAGCGCAAACGGCGCTCTTGACGCAAGCTGCACCTTGGCCTTGATCTTGTCAGCGGTCAAATTGTTTGCTCCGCATTGACCACAGATGACATTGGTGACCCGACCGTCCTACCGACCCTGATGGATCAGATCGACGCCGACGTTGACCTGTTTCTGGCGGACGGCGCTTACGATGGAGAGCCAACATGCGCTTTTCTTATCGCACGCTTCGGCTTGATGATCAAAGTCACGATCCGACCACCCCAGAACGCGGTCCTGAGCACTGAGTCCTTAGGCCGTCCGGGACCCAAGCATTCGTGATCGCCATATTGTCGATATACGAACGCATGGTCGGATGGCTTGGCAGAAGGCCTCGGGTTACAATCAGCGCAGCCGGGGGGGAAACCCTGATGGGTCGTTGGAAAACCGTCATAGGGCCTAAGCTAAAGGCGCGGTCGTTCGAAAATCACAAAACAGGGGCCAGGATTGGCGTCGGCATTCTTGACCGCATGACCGAA
>CAWUXN010000325.1:0-6766 GCA_963926415.1 uncultured Loktanella sp. | reverse complement strand
GAGGTTTCCCCTATGGTGCCAAGGTCCACATCCTGCGCGTCGGTGATTTTGTATTCTGTGATTTCGGTCGTGCGGGCAAAGATCTTATCGGTCAGCCCTTCAGCAGCGGGGCCGCCGTTGGGACCGTTGAACTTGATGCCGAAATCCTCATCCTCGCCGCCCGGGTTGTGGCTGGCGGACATAATCAACCCACCGTCGGTCTGGTTCAGGCGGATCAGGTGAGATGCGGCGGGCGTGGACAGCAGCGCGCCCTGCCCCACGATCACATGCGCCGCGCCGATGGCTGCGGCCATGCGCAGAATGACCTGTGCAGCGCGGTCGTTAAAGTACCGACCATCGCCGCCAACGACGAACGTCTTTTCCTGCGCCCCACCAATCGCGTCAAAGACGGACTGCACAAAGTTTTCAAGGTAATGGGCCTGCATAAACACGCGGGTCTTCTTGCGCAGGCCAGATGTGCCGGGCTTTTGGCCCTCAATCGGTTGAGTGGTGACGGTGTGCATGGCAGTTCCTCCTTACCCTGACCAGCTAGATCAGGCGGGCGTCTGGGCAAATACGCAAACAGATTGCGCAGCAATCTTAGCTGATGCGCCGGTGATGCACTGCGGCCCGTCGTCCGGCGCGGCGGTATCGAGCACCAATTCCCAAAGGCAATTTGGCGGCAGGTCGGGCATTTTGACCGTCACCTCGTCGCCAGCGTTGAACGTCAGGAACAGCACATCGTTGGATGCTGCGTATTCGGGGGTGTCCGACGATGTGCGCACCTCGACCGACAGGGCGCGCCAGTTGGGGTTTTGCCAATCTTCGGCGCTGGGCGCGCGACCGTCGGGCATCCGCCAGAACAGGTCCGGCTTGCCATCGACACGCCGGGCCCGGCTGTGCAGGAAACGCGATTGTCGCAGCACCGGGTGCGCGCGGCGCAGGTTCGCCAGCCGTTCGACAAAGGCCAGCAACTTGTGATCGGGCTTGTGCCAGTTGATCCAGCCCTGATCGTTGTCCTGCGCATAGGTGTTGTTATTGCCCCACTGGGAATTACCGATCTCGTCACCGGCCAGCAGCATGGGCGTGCCTTGGGACAGGAATACGGTCGCCAACAAATTGCGTTTGCGCTGCGCACGCGCTGCGCGGATTTTCTCGTCGTCGGTCGGGCCTTCGACGCCCATGTTGTCGGAATAGTTGTCGTCCTTGCCGTCGCGGTTGTCCTCGCCGTTGGCAGCGTTGTGCTTGACGTTATAGCTGACGAGGTCTTCCAGCACGAAGCCGTCGTGGACCGTGACGAAATTGATCGATGACGTGGCTGCCCGGCCCGAATGGTCGAACTGTTCGGCGCTGCCCGCGACGCGCTTGGCCAGATCCGCCACGATCCCGCTGTCGCCGCGCCAGTATTTGCGCACGTTGTCGCGGTATTTATCGTTGAATTCCAAAAACGGATGCGGCCAGTTGCCCAGCTGATACCCGCCGGGGCCAAGGTCCCACGGCTCTGCGATCAGCTTGACGTTGCCCAGTACCGGGTCCTGACGCAGCGCATCAAGGAAACCGCCCTGACGATCAAAGCCACCCTCTTCGCGGGCCAAAATAGTCGCGAGGTCAAAGCGGAAACCGTCGACGTGCATCACCTCGACCCAGTAGCGCATGGAATCCATGATCATGCGCAGTACCATGGGATGTTCGACGCGCAACGTATTCCCGGTGCCGGTGTCGTTGACGTAAAACCGTTTCTCGTCGGCCAGCCGGTAATAGGACAGGTTGTCAAAACCCTTGAGCGACAGGGTCGGCCCCATCTCGTTGCCCTCCGCGGTGTGGTTGTAGACGACGTCCAGCACCACCTCGATGCCCGCAGCGTGGAACCGGCTAACCATAGTCTGGAATTCCCAGATGCCCTGATCGGTCATATAGCGGGGTTCAGGCGCGAAAAATCCGATGGAGTTGTATCCCCAATAGTTCTTCAGCCCTTGCTTGGCGAGGAAGTGATCATCGACATAAGCCTGCGCGGGCATCAGCTGCACCGTCGTCACGCCAATCTTGGTCAGGTGTTCCAACACGGGTTCGGACGCCATACCCAAAAACCGGCCGCGCGTCATCGGCGACACGCCGGGCATCCGGGCGGTCATGCCTTTAATATGCGCCTCGTATATCAGCGTATGGGATGCGCTGACCGCAGGTGGCTTGTCATCGCCCCAGTTAAACGACGAGTCCACGACCAAAGACCGCGGCATCGCAAAAGCGCTGTCTCGGGTATCAAAACTCAGGTCTCCTTTGGGCGATCCGACGCGGTAGCCCATGACCGCATCCGACCACTTCAGCCGGCCTGCGATCCGCTTGGCGTAGGGATCCAGCAAAAGCTTGTTATAGTTGAAGCGGTGCCCGTCTTCAGGCTCGTACGGGCCTTGGACGCGAAAGCCGTATTTGGTGCCCGGCGTAACGCCGCCCACATAGACGTGCCAGATGTCGCCGTCGCGTTCCAGAAGCGGGATGCGCGCGCGTTCCTTGCGTCCGTCGTCTGTGAACAGGCACAGATCAATCGCATCGGCATGTTCGGAAAAGACGGCAAAGTTCACACCTTGTCCGTCAAAGGTCGCCCCCAACGGATTAGGCCGACCAGCCGCAAGCGAGTGGTCACGCAGTTTTGACGGAATTTCGTGGTTTAAGTTCACATTCACGCGGTGAGTGACTCGTACAATTGGGCATATGCTGAAGCAGATGTATCCCATCCCAGCGCCTGTGACATCCCGCGTTTTTGCATGCCAGCCCAGCCCTTTGAATCTGCGTGCAATTCCATCAGCTTGCGCAATGCCTGACCAAAGGCTAGCGCGTCCACAGGGTGAAATTGCACCCCGGTCGCCACATTGGCCTGCCGCGCCATCGAGTTGGCGTCGATCACCGTATCGGCCAACCCGCCCGTCAAGGCCACGACTGGCACGCAACCATAGCGCAGACCATAAAGCTGGGTCAGTCCGCAGGGTTCGAACCGCGACGGCACCAGCACCGCATCGCCGCCAGCAAACATGCGGTGCGACAACGCCTCGTCATAGCCGATACGCAGGCCAATCTTGCCGGGATGGGCTTTGACCAGATCCTTGAGTGCCTCTTCCAGCCGCTGTTCGCCTGATCCAAGGATCGCAAGCGCGCCGCCCATGCCGACAAAGTCCGCGGCGGTATCCACGATCAGGTCGATCCCCTTTTGATCCGTCATGCGGCTGACGACGACCGCCAGCGGACCAGCCGTATCCTGCAACCCGAATTCGGCAAGCAATGCATCGCGATTGGCGGCCTTACGCTTGAGCGTTGTCTTGCCGTAGGGCTTTATTTCGGGGTCTGTTTCAGGATCCCAGACCGTATCGTCGATGCCGTTCAGAATACCATGCAGATCGACGCTGCGGTAAGCTAGCAACCCTTCCATCCCCATGCCGAAATCGCCGCGCATCAGCTCTGCTGCATAAGTCGGGCTGACTGTGGTGATCGCGTCGGCGGTAGCAAGGCCGGCCTTGAGGCTGGACAGATGGCCCCAGTATTCCAGCGTATCTGAGTTGAACGCCTCGATCGGCAAGCGCAGCGCGCCCAGCATCGCGGCGGGGGCGTTGCCCTGAAAAGCGACGTTGTGGATGGTCATGACCGTTTTGACGCGCGTGTCGCCGCTGAACCGCAGATAAGCGGGTGCAAAACCCGCCTGCCAGTCGTGACCGTGCAGCACATCGGGCAGCCAGCCGTCCGGCAACCCGTTCATCGCAATCCGCGCGCCAACCCACGACAACGCGGCAAAGCGTTTGGCATTATCGGGAAAATCGCTTGGATCGCCGTATGGCCCGCCCTTGCGGTCATACAGATGCGGTGCATCCAGCAGCAGCACATCGGTGCCTGCCACCTGCCCCGCCAGCACCTGCGCGGGCCCGCCGAACAGGTCAGGATCCGACCAGACGACCCTGTCCGCCCCCGCCTTTGTCATCAGGCCGGGATATGCTGGCAACAGCGTTCGCATATCCCAACCCTGTTCGCGCAGCGCGCCGGGCAGCGCGCCCGCCACATCTGCCAGTCCGCCGGTTTTCACCAGCGGGACGTATTCGGATGCGACGGATAAAACGCGACCTAGCATAGCTTAACTCTTGGCGTTCAGGGTTTTGATCATCGTTTTCGTAATCAAGACGACACCGCCTTCTGACACGCGAAAGCCGTTAGCGCGGTCGTCATCGGGATCGGCACCGACAACCAGACCTTCGGGAATTTCGACACCCCGGTCGATGACGCAGTTAGTAAGCTGCGCCTTGCGGTTCACCCGCACATCCGGCAGCGCAACAACCCGGTCCAGCGACGCGTAAGAGTGCGTCCTAACCCCGGTGAACAGCAGCGATTCCGTCACCTTTGTCCCTGAGATGATGCAATTACCGCTGACCATGGACGACACGGCATAACCCCGACGGCCCTCTTCGTTGTGGATAAACTTGGCTGGCGGGACGCTTTCGGCATAGGTCCAGATCGGCCAGGCATTGTCATACAGATCCAGCGGCGGCGTGAATTCAGTCAGGTCGATATTCGCCTGCCAGAAGGCATCAATCGTGCCAACGTCGCGCCAGTATGGCTCTGTTTCCAGCCCCGTCGTCACGCAGCTGTCGCTGAAGCGGTGCGCCATCGCTTTGCCGTTCTGGACGATATGCGGAATTATGTCGTGGCCGAAATCGTGGCTGGAATTGCTGTCTTCCATATCGGCCAGAAGCCGTTCGCGCAGAAATTTCCAATTGAAGATATAGATGCCCATCGACGCCAGCGCGTGATCGGGATCGCCGGGAATACTGGGCGGATCCTTGGGCTTCTCCAGAAACGCCGTGACACGGCTTTCGGTGTCCACATGCATGACGCCAAAGGCTGTGGCTTCCATCCGGGGCACCGTCAGGCAACCGATCGTGACATCTGCCTGCGTGTTCACATGCTGCTGCAGCATGATCTCGTAATCCATTTTATAGATATGATCGCCCGCCAGAATAACGATATAATCAATGTCATAGCTGTCGATGATATCGATGTTCTGCGTCACGGCATCAGCGGTGCCGACATACCACTTCGTCTCGCCCATGCGCTGCGACGCAGGCAGGATATCCAGAAATTCGTTCCGTTCCGCCCGCAAAAAGCCCCAGCCACGCTGGCAATGGCGGATCAAGCTGTGCGCCTTGTATTGCGTCGCAATCGCCATCTTCCTGATGCCAGAGTTCAGGGCATTCGACAGGGCGAAGTCAACGATCCGCGTCTTGCCACCAAAATAAACTGCCGGTTTGGCACGGTTATCGGTCAGCTCTTTCAGGCGGCTCCCTCGCCCACCCGCCAACACAAAGGCCAAAGCGCGGTTGGACAGGCGGGTATTCAGCGTGGGTTTCATCTTTTTTCTCCCAGAAAATCTATGACACGTCTTGAATGAAGATAACTGTAGAAAGCGGCGGAATGTTCACTTCAGCAGAGCAGTCCTGACCCATCCACGGCATTTTTTCAGCCGTAACGCCGCCCATGTTGACGCGTCCACCGCCGCCATAGGATTCGGCATCGGAATTGAGCGCCTCGCGCCAGTGCCCGCCCGCAGGCAGACCGATCCGGTACCCCAGCCGCTCGACCGGCGTCATGTTCATCACGACCACAACCTTGGGATCGCCCTCGCCGCCGTGCCGCACGAAGGCAAAGACAGAGCGGTCGGCGTCGTTCGCTTCCAGCCAACTGAACCCGCTGGGGCGCATGTCGTTCAGAAAAAGGCTCGGCGTCGCGCGATAGAATTGATTCAGGTCGCGCACCCACATCTGCATGCCCTTGTGGCGGCCATCGTCGCATTCGTGCCAATCAAGAGATTGGTTGTGGTTCCACTCTTTCGACTGCGCAAACTCCTGCCCCATGAACAGCAGCTTTTTGCCGGGATGGGTCCACATGAAGCCGTAATAAGCCCGCAGGTTGGCAAAGCGCTCCCAGGTATTGCCCGGCATCTTGGCCAGCATGGATCCCTTACCGTGCACGACCTCGTCATGGCTGATCGGGAGGACATAGTTTTCGCCAAAGGCGTAATGCAGGCTGAACGTCATTTCGTGATGGTGGTGTTTGCGGTGGATCGGGTCGAGTTCCATGTACCGCAGGCTGTCGTTCATCCAGCCCATGTTCCATTTGAACCCGAACCCAAGGCCGCCGTATTCCACGGGCCTCGACACGCCGGGAAAGGCAGTGCTTTCCTCAGCTACGGTCATGATGCCAGGCACCTTGCCATAGGTGAGGGTGTTCATGTTTTGCAGCAGGGCGATCGCCTCGTAGTTTTCGCGTCCGCCCTCATGGTTTGGCACCCACTCATCATGCTTGCGCGAATAATCGCGGTACAGCATCGACGCGACAGCATCTACGCGGATCCCGTCAAGATGATATTCTTCCAGCCAATACAGCGCATTAGAGGTGTAGTAATTTGCCACCTCGTTGCGGCCAAAGTTCGGGATCAGTGTATTCCAGTCCTGATGAAAGCCTTCGCGCGGGTCGGCGTGTTCATAAAGATGCGTGCCGTCAAAATTGCCCAAGCCGTGCTCGTCGACCGGGAAATGCCCTGGCACCCAGTCCAGCAGCACGCCCAGCCCCTTGGCGTGGGCGGCATCAACCAGCGCGCGGAATTCGTCCGGCGTTCCGTGGCGGATCGTCGGCGCATAGATCCCCACGGGCTGATAGCCCCATGATCCGTCAAAGGGATGCTCTGAAATCGGCATCAACTCGATATGGGTGAAGCCCATCCAGGCGACGTAATCCACCAGATCCAAGGCAA
>CAWUXN010000324.1:0-3170 GCA_963926415.1 uncultured Loktanella sp. | reverse complement strand
CCATCCGACCAACAAGGCGATGATCAGCATAACTGGGGCCGCCGCCCACAGGATCAGGTTTGCACCCTGCCGGTCAGGCTGCAGCAGGATGAATTCGCCGAAGCGGGCGACCAGAAAATCAACGACCTGCGCGTCCGTGTCGCCTGCAACAAGCCTCTCACGCAGCAACACCCGCAGCTCATGGCTGATGGTCGCATTGGATTCGTCTATGCTTTCGTTCTGGCAGACCGGGCAGCGCAGACCTGCTGAAATCTCGCGAGCGCGCGATTCCAGCACGGGATCCGACAGGATTTCCGACGGCTGCACCGCAAAAACAGGCCCGGCAAGCAACAGCAGGATCAGGATCAGCCACTTCATTCCGCAGGCACCTGCAGCGCACGTTTGGCCCCAACCGCAAAGCGCAGCCGCCGGTCGGACAGGGAAATCACCCCTCCGATCGCCATTAGCATCGCGCCGCCCCAAATCCAGTTGGCAAATGGCTTAATATAGACCCGCATCGCAAAACCGCCGTTCGTCTGCGGATCACCAATCACGACATACAGATCCCGCAGGATGCCATTCGTGATCGCGGCCTCTGTCGTTGCCATCTGCGCCACGGGGTAAAACCGCTTTTCCGGCGTCATCGAGACTGGCGCGCCATTGAATCGCCGCGTCGTGACAGTGGCCAAGGTCGAGGAATAGTTTGGACCCGCCACCTGCTCCACATCATCAAGGGTAAAGCTGTAAGCACCGACCTCGAACGTCT
Source organism: uncultured Loktanella sp. (assembly GCA_963926415.1). GTDB lineage: Bacteria > Pseudomonadota > Alphaproteobacteria > Rhodobacterales > Rhodobacteraceae > Loktanella. The sequence continues at coordinate 2,425 of CAWUXN010000324.1, read as the reverse complement.
CGCCGATCTGAACGACGCGGATGTCTTCTTGTTGCCAAGCGGTCATGGCGGCAACGCCGAAGATCGTCACGCCCATGCCCGCATGGGCCACCGTCTTGCCCCAGTCACCGCGCGGGAAGCGCAGGATGCGGCCAAGCCGCTCTTTGATGTTGCCGCGGCCTGACCGCATCCACAGATCCAGCGCCGCGCCACCGACAACCCACACGCCCAGCAGCACACCCGCAGGCCCCAGCAACGAGCGGCCCGCATAGATGGCATAGAACAGCCCAGCCATCGCCATTGCCAAAACCGCAAGCCCCGCCAGCGGCAAACGGGCACGGTTCAGACTGCCGCGCTTCCAAGCCAGCAGCGATCCCAGTGGCAGTACGATGGCCAGCAATACCATGAAAGGCGTAAACGCAGCGTCAAAGAACGGCGGCCCGACCGACAGAGTGCGGCCAAAGACCAGCTCTGCCACTAGCGGCCAGATCGTGCCGATAAAGACCACGAATGCGCTGACAGCTAGCAGGATATTGTTAAGCACCAGCGCGCTTTCGCGGCTGACCGTACCAAATGCACCCTGCGCCTGCATCACGCCAGCACGCGCGGCATAAAGGGTCAGAGAGCCGCCAAGAAAGATTCCAAGGATCAGCAAGATAAACACGCCGCGTTCGGGATCATTGGCAAATGCATGAACAGACGTCAGCACGCCAGAGCGAACGATGAACGTCCCCAGCAGCGAAAAGCCGAACGCTAAGATTGCCAGAAGAATCGTCCAGCTTTTCAGCGTCTCGCGCTTTTCCACCACGATGGCGGAATGCAGCAGGGCTGCCGCGATCAACCAAGGCATAAAGCTCGCGTTTTCAACGGGATCCCAGAACCAGAAGCCGCCCCAGCCAAGCTCGTAATAGGCCCACCAGGATCCCAGAGCGATGCCGACTGTCAGGAAAACCCACGCCGCCAGCGTCCACGGGCGCACCCAGCGGCCCCAAGCGGCGTCAACGCGCCCCTCGATGAGGGCGGCAACGGCAAAACTGAACGTCATGCTTAGGCCAACATAACCCAGATACAGAAACGGCGGATGGAACGCCAAACCGGGGTCCTGCAACAGCGGGTTCAAGTCGCGCCCATTCAACGGGGCCTGCGCCAGCCGCAAAAACGGGTTCGAAGTAAAAAGGATAAAGGCGTAAAAAGCGACCGAAACACTTGCCTGCACGGCCAAGACCCGCGCTTTTAGCGTCGCGGGCAGATTGCCACCGAACCAGACTGCACTGGCCCCGAACAGCGCCAAAATCAGCACCCAAAGCAGCATTGATCCTTCGTGATTGCCCCAAACACCGCTGATTTTATACAGCAGCGGCTTGTCCGTATGACTATTCGCATACACCAGAGCGACGCTGAAATCGGACACGATGAAGGCATGCATCAAAACCGCAAAACTAAAGCCGGTCAGGACCAGCTGACTGTTGGCAGCTGGATCGGCAAAGGCCATCCAGCCGCTCCACCCCTTGTGCGCGCCAATCATGGGCACCACCATTTGCGCAATGGCGACGAAAAAGGCAAGAATCAGGGCGAAGTGTGCGAGTTCTATCAACATGATGCATTCATAACGCATCGCGCGCCGATGGGATATGGTGCGACGCACAATTTGGCGTGCGCCGCATTGTCTCAGAAGTTAAAGCCGTTTTGCATCACATAAGTAATATTGCCGACAACCAGCGCTCCGATAATCAGGCAGACCAACTATTTCAGCATATCCTCGATCGCCGTCAGCCGGTCCGCGGCATTCGCGCGGTGGACACTGTTCACCGCGTTATGGGTTTCCGGATCGATAAGAACCTTTTCTATGCCTTCCATTCAGTCAACATGACTGGGCCTGCTCCCACCAATCTTCCAGCGCCGCATTATCCGCAAAGCTTCCCTCTGGCGGTGCCGTCAAAGCAGGCGGCAGGTCTTGGGGTTTGTCTGCCGAAATCGTTTTTGCCATTAGCACAGTCTGCGCGGTAGAGCGTTAAAACGCTTGCCGTTTTACCTGATACCGCGCCCAAAAATAGAAGCCGACAATCGCGCCCATCAGCCACCAAAGCGGTTCTGGGATCAGAGCGACGCCCACCATCCGGCTTGAAAACCGCACCGAGCTGGCCATGGCCGACACGAACAGACCCAGCGTGTCCAAGGCCAGCATCGGGCGCAGCAGGCGGTTCAGCCCGTAGATAACCCAGTAAAAGGCACCGAGCCTTGCAGGCTGAAATTCCGTTGCAAACTGCGCCAGCGCCGCACGTTTTTAATCCGACACCCGCGCCGCGCCGTTTTCGCTGTTCTCGCGGAACGCTTCGAACGTCTGCACCAAGATGCCGCCGTTGCCAAAGACCTAGTCCAAAACCTTGCCCATCATGTCCACTTTGCAACCCTCGCCCGGTGTTGTGCGTCAATCAGACTATAGCGC
>CAWUXN010000323.1:0-7331 GCA_963926415.1 uncultured Loktanella sp. | reverse complement strand
TGGGGTTGGCCGTGAACACTGCCACATCCGAGGCAGAAGAATTTCCCCGTTTCAGCGCGTTTTGGTTGGAGCGCCCCGCCATAGGCAGCGCGTCCGTGACGTTTTATGCGCTGCTGGAAAGCGAATCCGTCGCTGGTGCTTACCGCTTTGTGCTGACTCCGGGCGAGACTACGACCATGGACGTGACGACAGAGCTGTTCTTCCGACAGGACGTAGCACAGCTTGGCATCGCGCCGCTGACGTCGATGTTCCTGTTTGGTCTGAACGATCGCGGTGGTTTTGATGACTATCGCACCCGTGTCCACGACAGCGAAGCGCTGATCATCAACAGTGCAAATGACACGCTGTTCCGGGTGCTGAACAACCCGGAACAGCTGGCCAATTCTTATTTTAGCGCGCAATCGCCAAAGTCCTTTGGTCTAGTGCAGCGTCATCGTGCCTTTGACGATTATCTAGACGCGGGCGCCCATTACGAACTGCGTCCCAGCCTGATGGTCGAGCCACAGGGTGACTGGGGCAGCGGGATGATCCGCTTGATCGAAATCCCGTCCGATCTGGAAGCGAACGATAACATTGTCGCCTTCTGGATTCCGCAGGACAGCTATACCGCCGGTAGCAGCGCCAATGTGTCCTATCGTTTGAACTGGGGCATGAACCCTTTGAGTGCGCGTTCGGAACTTGCCCAAGTTTTTCGCACTTTGGCTGGACATGGCGGTGTTTCAGGCGTGAAACCGCGCACGGACGAGCGGAAATTTGTAATCGACTTCGAAGGCGGCCCTCTGGCGAAACCGTCCGGCGAGCAGGTGGTTGAGGCGCAGATAAGTGTCCTAGGCGGCGAGGTCCTGCAGCAAACGCTGCAGCGCGTCGAAGGCCACGACGCGATGTGGCGTCTGGTGATGGAGGTTGCGGCAGATGACGACGCCACCGTCGAACTGCGCGCGAACCTGGCGGCCGGTGAGCGGCCGCTAACAGAGACTTGGGTATACCAATGGCGAAAAGCATGAACCACGATCAGGGCGACACCGTCGCTTTCCGATTCGACATGAAGGCGCTTGAACCGCGTCCCGCCCCGCTGGACATGCCACGGCAGGTTCTGGAGCATGCTGAACGCCCGTCCATCATGTATATGGTCAGCCGCCTCTTCTTGCGGAACGCCTGATTTGCAACCTCATCTTAGACCGCTGCGCACGCGGCTTAACCGCGCTGGTGCCCTGACTTTTGCGGCGCTGTGCACGGTGACTGCAGCGGCCACGCTGACGCAGGCCGGTCTGAACGCCGGCTTTGATGCTTGGGACGCGGCAGCGGTCTTTTTGATCGCGATCACGACCGGTTGGCTGGCGTGGGGGGCGGCGCAGGCGTTTGTCGGGTTGCCAAGTCTTGCCCCGCTGCCGCGTGTGGGGCTGATTACTCATGCCTTTCCGCCGACGGCAATTCTTGTGCCGATCTGCAACGAAAACCCGGTCGAGGTTTGCGCCCGCGTGCAGGCCATGCACATGTCGCTGCAAAAGGCCGGTGTGCCTGCTGATTTCGCAATTTTGTCGGATACGTCCGACCCCGATGCCTTAATCGCAGAACGCATCGCGCTTGCACCGCTCTTTTCCCTCGATGATGGCCAGAACCGGGTCTATTATCGCGTCCGCACCGACCGCTATGGCCGCAAGGCTGGCAACGTCGAGGAGTTCATCCGCAAGTCGGGGGGCAACTACACCTACGTCGTCATGCTGGACGCCGATAGCCTGATGGAAGGCGAAACAATCCGACACATGGTTCATCGGATGGAAGGCAACCCCGGCATCGGCCTGTTGCAGACCCTGCCCAAGATCGTTGGGGCCAATTCCGCCTTTGGCCGGGCGATGCAATTTTCCGCCAGCTTTCACTCGCCCGTTTTTGCGCGCGGTTTGGCGAGGATGCAGGGGCAGGCGGGTCCGTTCTGGGGCCACAACGCCATTGCCCGCGTGCGCGCTGTATCCCAGTGCTGCGGTTTGCCCGAATTATCCGGCCCGCCCCCATTTGGCGGCACGATCCTAAGCCACGACTACGTCGAGGCAGCATTGCTGGTGCGCGGCGGCTGGCAGGTCGAAATGGACCCCCGTATCGAAGGGTCGTTCGAAGAAGGCCCCGATAACCTTCTGGCCTTTGCCCGGCGTGACCGTCGCTGGTGTCAGGGCAATCTGCAGCACATCCGCCTGCTGAATGCCCCCGGCCTGCGCAGCTGGAGCCGGTTTGTCTTTGTGCAGGGCATCCTGTCCTACCTTGTATCGCTGGCTTGGGGTGCGTTCCTGATCGTGTCTATGTTGTCGGCAGCGACGGCAGGCACGCCGAATTATTTTCCTAATTCCTATCAGCTGTTCCCCGTGTTCCCCGACGACCGCACCTTTCAGATCATCGCGCTGGCCGTTGGGGTCGGCGGTCTGCTTCTTCTGCCCAAGCTGGCGATCTTTGCGGAATCCGTGGCTGTGCGCCGCACCGCAGGATTTGGTGGCGCTGGGCGTGCTTTCGCCTCTGTTCTGTCGGAAACCCTGCTGACCGCGCTGATTGCACCGCTCATGTTGATGTATCAGTCCCGCGCCGTCGCAGAGGTGTTGTCAGGCCGCGACGGTGGCTGGCCCGCAACCGCGCGCGGAGAGGGGCGGCTGACCATGCTAGATGGCTGGCGGTCTGGCCAATGGATTACATTGTTCGGTGTCGCGGTCACGATTTTTGTCATGCAGGCAGCCCCCGCTTTGATCGTGTGGCTGTTGCCGGTCACGATCCCGATGATCATCGCCCCTTTGCTGATCACCGTCACGTCGTGGCGGATCTTTACCAGTGTCTTCCGCGTTCCGCAGGAAACGGCGCTGTCCCCCGTCGTAGCGGATTATCGTAGGCGGATGGCGCAGGACGCTGGAAAGGAAGGAATCCCCAATGGCGCGATCACCCGCTCGGCCTGAGGCGCAGCTGATCCCGATTCGGCAAGGTCTGATCGCCCCGTCCCGCCCTCGCGATCCCCGGATTGATGCATTCCGCGGTCTGGCACTGATGATGATCCTGATCGACCACATGCCGGGCAACCCGTGGGAAGAAATCACGGTCCGTAATATCGGTTTTTCCGACGCAGCAGAGGCGTTCTTTGTTATGTCCGGCATCGCTGCGGGCATCGCTTATTCGCCGGGGATCGAACGCTGGCTGCGCGGCGAGTCGCGTCTGTGGGACGGTATGGCCCCGATGTGGCGACGGGCCTGGACGCTTTATGTCGTGCAGATCGTGCTTAGTGTGGTGGCTATTGGGCTTTTTAGTTGGTCCGCTGGCGTGTTCTATCGCTCTGCCTTTCGTGAAATGCACAACCTTGCCATGATCTATGACGATACGGGCGGGGCGCTGATGGGGCTGCCTTTGCTGGGCTATCAGATCGGTTATGTGAACATCCTGCCATCCTATATCGTGTTGCTGATCGCGGGGCCGTTTCTGTTGATCGCTGGGATCAAGGCCCGTTGGCTGACACTCGCGGGGTTGGTCGCGCTGTGGTTCGTCGCTGGCGCGATGCGCTGGAATATTCCTGCCTTTCCCGGCCAGGGCGGATGGTTTCTGAACCCGCTGACCTGGCAGCTGATCTTTGCGATCGGCCTGCTGATCGGAATTCGGCACCGCCGGGACGAACGGCTTGTACCCTACTCGAAAACGCTGTTTGTCCTGACTTTGGCCTTTCTGGTGTTCGCCTTTGCGTGGCGGCATGTGCCGGAACTAGGGGCGATCATGAACCACAAGATGGCGCAATTGGGCGGGCTTGGCGCGCCTAGCAACATCGTTTCCCATAACAAGACGATGCTGGCGCTGCCGCGTTTGCTGCATATTTTGGCGTTGGCTTATGTGCTGTCTTGCCTACCGTTCGTCACGCGCGTTTGCGCCCACCGCTATGCCGCGCCGCTGCGGTTGATGGGAGGGCATGGTCTGCTGGTCTTCGGGCTGGGGACGATCCTTGCGCTGATGGGGCAGATCCTGATGATCGTAGAACCGCGCGTGACGTGGCTGCCTTGGGCTTTGCCCGTCGTTGGTGTGCTAATCTGTTATATTGCCGCACGCATTGCCGATAGCGCCCGTAGCCGCAGCCCCAAGGCGGCCGCAAAAGCGCCAGCCGCCCCGCCGCAACAGGTTGCTACAGGCACGCACGTCCGCTGATGATCAGTTTAAGGGTGGCCGCCATACGGGCGGCAGAGCCGACGATCGACGTCTATGAAGGTGGCTGCGTCGACAGGTTTAGGTGATAGGCGCGTATAGCGTTGCCGCCAAAGACGGCCTTTGTCTGCCGCGGGTCTGTGAACAGCCCGGCCGCAAGGTCCACCCAGCGATCATAGCTGGCGGCAAGGGTCAGCACCGGCCAGTCGCTGCCCCAGATCAGCCGGTCCGCGCCGAATGTCGTCTGCAGGTGCGCCGCATAGGGCGCGATATCGGCCGGAGCCCAGTTCGGTGCGGCCTCTGTCACTAATCCGGACAGCTTGCAAAAAGCGGTCGTGTCGCGCGCCAGTGCGGCCATGTCTTGCGCCCAGCCCTCGAAATTCTTGTCTGCGATTTCGGGCTTGGCCCCGTGGTCGATGATCGTGCGCAGGTCCGGGTGGCGGGCCAGCAATGCGCGCAGACGCGGCAGGTGCCGGGGCAGGACCAGCGCGTCAAAGGTCAGATCATGCCGGATCATCGCTTGGAACGCGGGCGTCAGATCCGGGCGCAGCATCCAGTTGTCGTCGGCTATGTCCTGAATCATCGGGCGCAGGCCGACCAGCCAAGGGTTCGCTGCAAGTCGCGCAATATCCTCCGGCGCGCTGGGTGACGCGAAATCCACCCAGCCGACGACGCCCAGCACAGATGCAGACCCTTCGGCCACATCCAACAGGAAGGCGGTTTCTGCCGTCGTCGGCGCAGCCTGCACCAGAATGGTGCCATCAATACCATGGCGTTTCAGCAGTGGTGCCAGATTGACAGGCATGAAGTCACGGTAAAGCAGCACCAGATCTGGCGTCAGCCAGCCATAGTCGCCCCGGTCGATGCGCCAGAAGTGCTGATGCGCGTCGATCCTCATGTGCCGATAACGCCCTTTTTCAGGATGATATTGCCGTAAAGGCGTGTCTCTCCAGTTTGGACGATGGCAAAGGCGGATTTCGCGCGGGCATAGAAATCGAACCGCTCCAGTCGTGCGATCTGCACCGGGGTGTCGGCCGTTTGGGTGATGATGTTTTGAAACTCAGTGACGACCGGAGGCACCGCGCCGGGATCGCCCACGACCTGCATCACCAGCGCGGGGTCCGGCACAAAGCTGTCCAGTGGCAGCAGGCTCAGGATCGCCTGCAGGGTGTCGGTCGCGCTGATCCCGTCCAGCCGATGGCAGCGCTGGCCAAGGGCGGTGCTGGGAAAGTTGGCGTCGGCGATGACGATATCATCACCGTGCCCCATCGCCCGCAGGCTATGCAGCAGGTCAGGGGACAGGATCGAGGGGATATTACGCAGCATCGGGGGCCTCTTGAGGTACGGGGGCATCTGAGTGGATCAGGCCTTGAGCTTTCAGGTCTGCCCACAAGGCTGCGGGGATTGGCGTTTCGAAAATCTGAATGTTTTGGCGCACCTCGTCTGGGTTGGACGCGCCTGGAATGACAGTCTTGACCGCCAAGTGGGCCAGCGGGAACTGCAAGGCGGCGGCGATCAACGGGGTGCCGTGATCTGCGCAAACCGCGCTCAGCCGCCGCACGCGGTCCATGATGTGGGCGGGGGCGGGGGCGTAGTCATAACGCGCACCGTCCACCGCACCAGTCGCCAGAATCCCGGAATTATAGGGCCCGCCCAAGATGATCCCCACATCCCGCGCCAGACACAGTGGCAAAAAGCTGTCGAGGGGATCCTGTTCCAGCAGGGTATAGCGTCCTGCCAGCAAAAAGCCGTCAAAGTCAGCCTCGTTCAGCAAGCGTTCGCAGATTTGCCAAGTGTTCACACCTGCGCCAATGGCTGCAATCTGCCCCGCGTTTCGCAATTCGGTCAGGGCGCGATAACCGCCTTGGCTGAACAGCTCACGCAGCTTCTCGTCTTCTCCGGCAGCGCCATGGGTACCGGCGTCGATGTCATGTAAAAACAACATGTCGATCCGGTCAGTGCCCAGCCGGACGATGCTGTCGCCATAGCTGCGCATGATGCCGTCATAGGTATAATCAAAGACGATCCGCTTTTGCGGCACATCGACGAAAGCCTCTGGCGTGACGTCCTGCGGCTCGCAGTCGTGCAGCACGCGGCCCACTTTGGTCGACAGGATCAGGGCGTCCGGATCAAACCGGGTCAGAGCATCGGCAAAGCGCATTTCTGATCGGCCCAGACCATACTGCGGGGCCGTGTCGAAATAGCGGATGCCAGCGTCCCATGCCGCGTCCAGCGTCGCTTGCGCATCCGCCTCTGAAACGCGGCGATACAGGTTGCCCAGCGGCGCGCCGCCAAAGCCAAGTTGCGTCAGCGGCACAGGCCGTTGCGTGCGATTGTTCAGAAGGTTGGTATCAGACAGTCGCATTGGGTACCTTGTCAGTTCGGGCGGAAATAATCGGGATATTGCTTCTCTAACGGCGCGATCCGGCTGATCAGCTGGCGCAGGTGGTCGGCCATCGCGGTCTTTGCGGCCTCGGCGTCCAGCGCCTCGATCGCGGCCAGGATTTTTTGATGCTCTGCCACCGTCCTTGCCGGGCGGCCTGGTTCGGGTAGCGCCAATATGCGCGCGCGTTGTAGTTGCAGTGACATCTGGCCCGCGACGGCGGCGACCTTTCGAAAGCCGGTAAAGCTAAGGATCATATCGTGAAATTGCAGATCCGCCTCGAAGAAGCCCTCAAAATCGACGTCTTCGACCAGCAGGCTCTGCAGGCGCAAATTGCGAGACAGTTGGACTAGCTGCGCATCTGTGCGGTTCTCGGCCACGGTTGCGACGGCGGCGACCTCGACAGCGTCGCGCAGAAAACTTTCCTCTTTCAGTGCAGACATTGAAAAGCGGGACACATGGGTCGCGGATTGGGGGATGATGTCGACCAGCCCGTCAACGGACAGCCGGCTCAGCGCATCTGCCACGGGCGAGCGGGACACGCCCAATTGCTCGCACAGCGCGCCTTTACGCAGGACAGCGCCGGGGGGCAGCGACAGGTCAAGGATACGCTTGCGCAGGATCGTATAGACCCGCTGCCCCAAGGGACCGTCCATGCCGTTGATATCGATGTCTTCGCTCAAAAAGGTCATTGCGGTAATTTCCATAACTGAGATGTTATTCCCACAACTGACATGTTAGTTGACAGGTGCGCCAAGTCAAGCTAGCCGTTTTGGTGTTAAATCGCTTAGAAGAC
>CAWUXN010000322.1:0-3998 GCA_963926415.1 uncultured Loktanella sp. | reverse complement strand
ATGGCCCAAGGCAACGATCACGGCCCCAGTCAGAGTGGCAAGGTTGATCATGCCGGTGGGCTTGAACCGGTCTTGCGCATACCAAAGCACGTCGGCCAGCACGAGGCGGCCTTCCGCGTCGGTATTGATAACCTCGATCGTGTCACCCTTCATCGATGTCAGCACATCACCGGGGCGATACGCGGTGGAGGACGGCATGTTTTCCACGATCCCGACAAGGCCCACGACGTTCGCCTTGGCCTTGCGCAGCGAAAGCGTGCGCATCACGCCCGCCACGACGCCCGCGCCGCCCATGTCCATGGTCATGTCTTCCATGCCCGCCGCGCCCTTGATGCTGATGCCGCCGCTGTCGAACACGACACCTTTGCCGACCAGCGCAAAGGGTGCTTCATCCCCGCCGCCGTTCCATTGCATCACGACAACCTTGGACGGGCTGGCAGAGCCCTTGCCGACGGCCAGCAGCGCGCCCATGCCGAGCTTTTTAAGGTCGGCCTCTTCCAAGATCTCAACATCCAGTCCCAGATCTTGCATCGCGGCAAGCCGGGCGGCGAAATCGTCGGTGGTCAGCACGTTGGCAGGCTCGTTCGTCAGATTGCGGGTAAAGAAAACGCCTTCGGCGATGGCCATGCCGGGCTTGGCCGCCTTGGCGGTGGCTTCGGGGTCATCCACCAGCAGCGTGATCGCGCCGGGGGCGGTTTTCGTACCGGATTTGTGATCGGTGAAATCATAACCGCGCAGCGCCAGTCCCAGCGCTATGTCTTCGGCGCGGGCGGTTTTGCCCAGCAGGACGGTCAGCGCGTCCTTACCCTGCGCCTTGGCCAGTTGCGCACCGATGCGGCGAGCGGTAACCTGGTCCGGCTTGGCAGGGGATTTCACAATCAGGACTGCATCGACGGCAAGGCCTGTGGGAACCGACAGGCGCGTGACGTCGCCGGGCTTGGCCTTTGAAAAGGCCTCGCTTTCGGCGGCGCGGGTCAGAGCCTTGCGGGTAAGGCTGTTCACCTTGCGGGCGTTTGCGTCCATCTTGCCATCCGGGCTGACAATCACGGCCAGCAGGCCAGTCAGTTCGGCGATGGTATCTATGTCGGCGGCGTCAAAGCGAATATCGGCGATCTGCGTCATTGGGGCCTCTTGCTGTGGGCATATTGGTTTACCCCTTGCTAGCGGCCCCGCGCCGCAATGGCCAGTTTGCAGTTTCGGAGAGCGCTGCCTTGGTCTAGTTTGCCGCAACCGCTGCGCAGGAAGTTACCCCCTTGTCCCGTTTCGACCGATACATGATCAGCCAGTTGATGGTGACGTTTGGCTTCTTCAGCCTCGTGTTGGTGCTGATATATTGGATAAACGCCGCGGTGCGCCTGTTTGATCAGCTGATCGCCGACGGTCAGGGCTTTGGCATCATTATGGAACTGATCATGTTGTCGCTGCCCAACGTGATCCGGCTGGCGCTTCCGCTGTCGGCCTTTGCGGCCTCGGTTTATGTCACCAACCGGATGAGTCAGGACAGCGAGCTGATCGTCGTGCAGGCCACGGGGTTCAGCCCTTGGCGTATGGCGCGGCCAGTGGTGTATTTCGGCCTGATCGTGGCGGTGCTGATTTCGGCGCTCATGCATATCCTTGTGCCCCTGTCATCGACTCGGCTGAACGAGCGGCAGGCCGAGATTGCCCAGAACATCACCTCCCGCATCCTGACAGAGGGCCAGTTCATCGAGCCGACCGACGGCATCACCGTCTATATTCGCGACATCACACCTGAGGGCGAGCTGCGCGATGTGTTCCTGTCGGACCTGCGTGATCCGGAAAGCCAAGTCACCTATACTGCGCGGCGTGCCTATCTGGTTCGCAATGATGGCGATGCGCAGTTGGTGATGGTGGATGGCATGGCGCAATCCATGCGCACTGCCGACCAGCGCCTGTTTGTGACAGAGTTTGCGGATTTTTCTTATAATATTGGTAACTTGATGAACATCACCCCGCGCACGAACCGCAATTCGCGTGAAGTGATGACGTGGGATCTGCTGGCCCCCACCGCCGCGCTCGAGGCCGAGACGGGCCGCACCGCAGCCCAGCTGGTGACAGAGGCGCATGACCGCATTTCCCAGTCAGTCTTGGGGGCCGTCGCGGCCTTGCTGGGCTTTTCGGCGCTGATGATCGGCAGTTTCAGCCGATTTGGTGCGTGGCCTCAGGTGATCTTTGCCGTCGTGCTAATCATCGTGATCAAATCGCTGGAAACGACGGGTCTGAACATCGCGCGCAGCGCGCCGCAGATGTGGTTCGCCAGCTATCTGGCCGTCGTCTCTGGGCTGGTCATGGTTGCCGCGCTGCTGTTCGTCGCCTCGGGCCCCTATCTGTTCAAGCGCAAACCAGCCCGGGGAGCCACCGCATGATTTTGGACCGGTATTTCGCCCGGCGCTTTGCCTATATCTTTGGGGCGATGTTTGTGATTTTTGCGATTATTCTGACGTTTCTGGGGCTGGCTGACAATTTGCGGCGCTATGGCGGGGATGCGGGCAGTTTTCGCGTTATCCTTGATCTGGCGCTGCTGGATGCGCCGCGGGGGGTTTACCAGATCCTGCCGTTGATCATGATCCTCACAAGCATATCTATGTTTTTGGGGCTTGCGCGGTCGTCAGAGCTGGTCGTGACCCGGGGTGCGGGCCGGTCGGGTTTGCGCCTGCTGATGGCACCGCTGGTGGTGTCGGTGCTGATCGGGGCGATTGGCGTGGCGGTACTGAACCCCATCGTAGCAGCCACGTCGCGCGCGTTTGAAAACAAGGTCGCGACGTTGCAGGGGTCTGGGTCGGTGCTGTCGCTGGCGTCATCCGGGTTGTGGCTGCGGCAAGGGAACGAGGACGGGCAGACCGTCATCAACGCCGCCCGCACGAACCTGTCCGGCACAACGCTGTGGGACGCCACATTCCTTACCTTCGATCCCGAGGGCATGCCGTTGGCCCGGATTGAGGCGAATATCGCCGTGCTGAACAGCGGGGCCTGGACACTGAACGGTGTCAAAACATGGCCGCTAAATACCGCCGCCACGCCGGAAGCTGCGGCAAAGGTCACAGACACAGCCAGCATCCCGTCCACCCTGACGGCGGAGCAGATCCGCAACAACTTTGGCACCCCAAGCTCGATCTCCATCTGGAATTTGTCTGCGTTCACCGAGCGGCTGCAATCGGCAGGCTTTTCCGCGCAGCGCCATATCGTCTGGTTCCAGATGGAGCTGTCTCAGCCCGTGTTCCTTGGTGCGATGATGCTAATTGGGGCCGCCTTTACCATGCGCCCGCAACGCGGCGGCAAGGTCGGGTTGAACGTGATGACTGCGATTCTGCTGGCCTTTACGATCTATTTCATCCGGAACTTTGCTCAGATACTGGGCGAAAACGGCGATGTGCCCGCAGCCCTTGCGGCCTGGGCCCCGCCGCTGGCGGCAGCGGGTGTCGCCATGGGTATCTTGTTGCAACGCGAGGACGGTTAATGCGGCTGATCTGGACCTTGACGGCCGTACTGGCCCTGCTGCCGCAGTTTGTCGCTGCGCAAATGGCGGCGATGCTGGTGGCCGACACCGTCGCTATCGTGGGCGAGGATCGCCTGATCGCCACCGGCAATATCGAGGTGCTGTATGACGGCAACCGCCTGCAGGCAAGCCGCATTACCTATGATAAACCCAGCGATCGTCTGCTGATCGACGGGCCGATCCTGATCACCGGCGCGAATGGCGAAATCCTGATCGCGACTCAGGCTGATATCGACCCAAAGCTGGAAAATGGCGTGTTGCTGGGTGCGCGGCTGGTTCTGGATCAGCAATTGCAGCTGGCAGCCAACCAGATCGACCGCGCCGATGGCCGTTATAGCCAGCTCTACAAAGCGGCGGTAACGTCTTGCCAAGTCTGCGGGGGCGAGTCTCCGCTGTGGGAAATCCGCGCCGAAAAAGTGCTGCATGATGAGGAGGTGCAGCAACTGTACTTCACCAATGCGACCTTTCGGATCAAGGGCGTGCG